>AKKQ01000010.1 GCA_000276965.1 Thiovulum sp. ES
CCTCTTTTGTTCCAATAATTGCTGAATGTAATTTCTCTTCTCCCTCATGAATGTGTCTTTGAATATTTTCAGAAACGATAATTGCATCATCAACAAGAACTCCAAGAATCAACAAAACACCTAGAAGTGTCATAATATTTATTGAGTATCCGAGCAGATATATTGTAATTGCACCAATCAAAAATGTTACAGGAATTCCAATTGTAACAACAAAAGCAACTCGTGCATTTATAAGAATTAGAACCGTAAGACCAACAAGAATTAGACCAACAAAAATTGATGAAACAACTGTGTTTAAACGATTTCGCACAAATTTAGATGCATCATTGTAAGTGTCAAGTTTTAGGCTTGGATATTTTTTTTCTAACTCTTTTAGTTTTTCTTTGACATTTTCAGCAAGTGCAATTGCATCGCCACTCTCATTTTTAGCAACACCCATTTCAATATTTCGTTCGCCGTTGAATCGAGAAATGACGTCAATCTCTTTATATTTTCTTTCGGCTGTTGCAATATCTTTAAGGATGAGGTTTTGCCCACCAATTGAAATTCTTGTGCTTAGAATTTCCTCAATATTTCGGTTTCCGTTTAGAGTTGAAATGAAAAGATGATTTGATTGTTCCTCAACTTTTCCTGCGGGATAGATGTAAGAAAATTTTTGGAGTTCCCCAATTAGTAGCGATTTGTTTAATCCAAGCATTTCAATTTTTTTAGAATCGAGTTTGATTTCTAAAACACGGTCATTTTCAGCATATAAATTTACATTTGCGACACCTTCAATTGAGAGAATTTCCCGCTTAATATCTTTTCCCATACGAATCATTGAATCCATGGTTTCAGTATTTGAAGAAATCACAACTGCAAGAATTGGAATTTGAATTGTTACTTTTTTTGCAACAGGCTCATTCATATCGGAGGGAAAAAATCGCTTAACATTTGAGATAATATCTTTGACATCATTTAAAGTGTCGTCAATATCTGTGCCTTTTTCAAGTGTGAGAAAAATTGAAAACTTGCTATTTTTGATTGAGGATTGCATTTCACTAATTCCGTCAAGAGAACGAAGCTCATCTTCAATTTTTGTAACAGCCATTTTGTCTAAAATATCGACACTTGTTCCAGCATAACCGCCACTAATAAGAATTTTATCAAGTTTGAGAGGCGGAAAAACATCTTTTGGCATCATCGAGTAACTTAGCATACCAAGAATCGTGATGAAAATCATAATTGTGTAATTCAATCTACCGTGGGTAAGAAAGAATTTGAGAAGTGAATTCAAAAAAATCTCCTATTTTTTGCGAATTGTAACAGAGGAAAAAGAGACCTTTTAAAAAAAATAATAAGTTAGAATCCCTCAAAAATGTGGTTATAGAAAATGTCAAAAAACAATTTAGAACCAATAAGAAAAGTAATCGAGGGAAAATTTAGATCTTTTTTTTATAAAAGTGTAACTTCGATATCCGTTTCATTCGTGGTTATATATTTTATAACTATAACATATATAACAGATACTTCTCAAGAATCAATTTTAAAAGATGCAAAAGCTTATCTTGATCATGTTGCAAAAGAAGAGACAGCGAAAATTGGAATTAATTTAGAGAGTGTGAAATACAGTTTAGATAATGTTAGAGAGTCTATGCAACACTATTACGAGAATCCAGATTTATATAAAATTGAGAATAGTGATTTAAAAATTGATGTTCTGGAAAATGGAATTATGTATAAAGCGGAGAGAAATGGTGGAGCGGATGCTTTTTATTTGCCGACTTTTGAGAAGCTTGGTGAGAGACATGAAAACATTATTAGAAGCACGGAGTGGTTTGACCAATCTATAAAATATGGAGTTGAATCAAACAATGCAGTTATTGCAGGTTTTTACATTCAAAAAGACCAACTTTGTCGTAGGTATCCTGCAATTGATTTTCACACTCTTGTTGAGCCAGATTGGGATCAAACAGAATTCGATTTTTATTACAGTGCCGATGAGGTGCATAATCCATCAAGAAAACCGCTCTGGACAGAAGTATATTTAGCTCCACCTGTTGAAGTTGGCTGGGTCGCTTCATACATAATTCCAATTTACAAACAAAATGAGTTAATGGGAGTTTTTGGATACGACATTCCAATTAATAAAATTGCCACCGACTTACTAAACATTGAATTGCCGTGGAAAGGTTTTTCAATTGTAACCTCATCGACTGGTATGACTTTTGCGATAAATGAAGAGTATGGAAAATTTTTAGAACTCTCAAAATTGACAGAAGAGACTCTTCAAGGTCAAGATGTTATTTTTCAACCAGAGGGACACAATCTTTTAAATCACAAAGATGAAAAAATTAGCAAACAGTTCAAAAAATATTTTAGTGATGAAAATGAGAATTCAAGTGGGGAATTTTTCTACAAAGGAAAAAGCTTCTTAGTAAAACAGACAAATATCCCATATACTGATTGGAAAATTTTCCTTGTTGTTGAAAAAGATGATGTTTTAAAATCTTCAAATGAGATTGTTGATTTTGCATTCAATATTAGTTATTTAAGTTTTGCGATACTTTTCATATTTCTTTTGATTTTTGCAAAATTTATCAAGAAAAAATCTTCTGAAGTTTCTCAAACAATCTCAAATCCAATTTCCGATCTTTCAGAGAGAACAAAAATTTTCTATTTAAATGAAGAAAATAGTATTAAAAGTGATGTTTTAGAGATAAATTCGCTTGTTGATAATTTCAATAAAATGGTTTTTGCTCTTCGAGAACATCAAGATAACTTGGAAAAAACTGTTTTAGAACGAACAAAAGAACTTGCCGTTCAAAAAGAGAAAGCTGAAGAAGCAACAAAAGCAAAATCTGAATTCCTCGCAAATATGTCGCATGAAATACGAACTCCAATGAATGGAATTATCGGAATGTCCCATTTAACTCTTGAGACTGATTTAAATAGAGAACAGAGAAATTACATTGAGCGAATTGATTATAGTGCAAAATCCCTACTTGGAATTATTAACGACATTCTAGACTTCTCAAAAATTGAAGCTGGAAAACTCGATATTGAATTTATTGAATTTGATATGTTTGAAATGATTAATGGTGTTATAAACCTCATCGATTTTAAAGCACAAGAGAAAAATCTTGAGCTGATTGTTAGTTACGATAGAAGAATTTGCCAAATTTACGATGGCGACTCTCTCCGAATTTCTCAAATTTTAATAAATCTTCTTGGAAATGCAATCAAATTTACTGAACAAGGTGAAATATATTTAAAAATTGAGAGAAAAGAGAACCTTTTCCAATTTGAAGTAAAAGATACAGGAATTGGAATGACTCCTGAACAACTAAAAAGACTTTTTAGTGCATTCTCTCAAGCCGACGGTAGCACAACTCGAAAATATGGTGGAACTGGTCTTGGTTTAACAATTTCAAAACAGCTTGTTGAGTTGATGGGTGGAAAAATTTGGGTTGAAAGTGAATTTGGAAAAGGGAGTAGTTTTATATTCCAAATTCCGCTTAAAGAGATCACAAATTGCAATAAGAAGATCACTCTTTTTGAAAATAAAAAAGTTCTAATTGTTGATGATAATAATACTTGGCATGATGTTCTTGAGGAGCTTCTGAAAAAATATAGTGTCGATATAGAACACTCTTTTGATGGAGTTGATGCTATTTCCAAAGTAAAAAAAGAGAGTTTCGATCTTGTTTTGATGGATTGGAATATGGTTGGAATTGATGGAATTGAGACCGTGAAAAGAATTCAAAAAGAGGTTGAGATTCAGCCTAAAATTGTTATGGTTACAGCTTATCGTCAAGATTTAATCGAGAAAACTGCAAAAGAGACGGGTATTAAGCATTTTCTACATAAACCGATAAATCCATCATTTTTAAATGATATTTTGCAAAATATTTTCTTAAATAGGGAAATCTCAAAAGAGATAAATAAAAAAGGAAATAGTCGAGCTGAGATTTCAAAACTTCGAGGTTCAAATATCCTACTTGCGGAAGATAATCAGACAAATCGAGAAATTATTATTGGTCTTCTTAAAAATAGTGGAATAAATATGGACATTGCTACAAACGGAGCTGAGCTTGTTCAGAAATTCCGAGAGAATCCTGATAAATATGAGTTGATTTTTACAGATTTACAAATGCCAATTATGGATGGTTTTGGAGCTACAAAAGCTATTCGTGAAGTTGATTCTGAAATTCCAATTATCGCACTAACTGCAAATGCGATGAAGTCTGACATTGAAAAAACTAAAAAAGCAAAAATGAATGAACACTTAAATAAACCTATTGAAGTTGAGAAATTTTACGGAACTCTTCTTAAATATTTGAGTGTGAAAGAGGACGAAGTAAAAGTTGAAATTGTAGAAGAGAAAGATGAATTTGACTTGTCGAATTTGGAGTTAAAAACTCTTGATGTCAAACAGGGAATTGAAAATATCACTTCACAAAAAGTTTTCTTAAAAGCGATTCAAAATTTTATTGATGATTATAAAGACTTGGTTTTAGAAAATTTAAGTGATGAAGAACTGATGAGAACTACTCACACAATTGCAGGACTTTCTGGAACTATTGGGGCAGAAAATTTAAGTAGAATCGCTAAAGAGCTTGAATTAAGTTTAAATAGAGATTTAGTTACTGAATTTAATAAAAAATTAAGTCCTGTTTTAGAGGATATTGAAAATATTCTTTCACATATTTCTAAAAAGACCTCATCGGAAAAAGAGTTAGATAGTAAAAAAAGAGGCGAATTTATCGAAGAGTTAAAAGCCCATCTTAAAAAACGAAAGTCGAAAAATGCTTTCCTAATTATTGAAGAGTTGAAAAACTATAAGTTGGATTCTGATGATGAAAATCTTTTTAGAGAGATTGAACCTCTTATTGAAAAACGAAAATATAAAGAAGCATTAATTAGGATAGAAAAGTGAAAAAAAATATTTTAGCAATTGATGACACTCCAACAAATTTAGATTTTCTTCTTGAATTTCTTGAAGAGTACGAGGTTATTGATACTGTGGATGGTTTTGATGGTTTAGAAATTGTCAAAGAGGAGAAAATCGATCTTGTTCTCCTCGATATTGTTATGCCAGAAATCGATGGTTTTGAGGTGTGTCGAAGACTTAAAGCTGATCCAGAAACAAAAGATATTCCAGTGATTTTTCTAACTTCAAAAACAGATTCAGAAAGTATAAAAACCGCTTTTGAAGTTGGTGCGGTTGATTATGTAACAAAGCCTTTTAAAAAAGAGGAACTGCTCTCCCGAGTAAATACACATTTAAAACTTTCAGATCAAAAATCCCAGCTTGAGAATCTTCTATACAATATAAAAAGTTCAATTGCATATGCTTCAATTATTCAAGAGGCAATTATTCCAGAAAAGGAGATACTTGAAAAATATTTTCGTGAAAGTTTTGTTTTTTGGAAACCTCGTGATCTTGTTGGCGGAGACATCTATTTTATAAATGAATTAAACAGTGGCGATGAGGTCTTAATTATGGTAATTGACGGGGCGGGACATGGAGTTTCTGGTGCATTTGTTACGATGCTTGTAAAAGCGATTGAGTCTCAAATTATCGCAAAAATAAATAGTGGAAAATTAGAACCGAGTCCTGCAAAAATTTTGGAGCGATTTAATGTAAATTTAAAGACGATGCTAAAGCAAGATAAAGGTTCAAAATCCTCTGCGGGTTTTGATGGCGGAATTCTCTATTTTAATAAAAAAACAGGAGTTTGCAAATTTGCTGGTGCAAAATCAAATCTGCTTATTAAAAAAGATGGTGATTTGGAGGTTATAAAATCAGATCGGAAAAATGTTGGTTTCCCACGGACAAAAATCACACAAACTTACACGGATCATGAAATAGAGATTTCAAGTGGTTTGCAACTCTACCTAGCAACAGACGGTTTTACAGATCAGGAGTTTGAGAACTCTACTTATGGAATTAAAAACTTTAGAGATCTGCTCTTGGAAAGTTCAAATCTTTCAGCGGAACAGCAGAGCAAAAATATTGAATCTGAGTTTAAAAAGATAAGAGGTGAAAAAGAGCAAACTGACGATGTTACTGTTCTTGGAATCCGTTTTTAAGCAATTGATTAATATTTACTAATCAAATTAAAAAAAGGAAAAGTCTTGAAGTATATTTTTATATCAATTGTCGAGCTTTGTATTCTATTTGCAAACAAAGTTAAATAATATTGACGAGAATTTCAATACACTTAAAAACCAATACAGTGTTAAAAAGAGCAGAAATGACGGGCTTCTTGGAGACTTAATCAATTCAGATGACAAAAACTCTCAATGCTAGAATCTATTTTTATTTAAAGGAGTATCAAAATGACAAAATTTATTGATCCACTTACAGATTTTGGTTTCAAAAGAATTTTTGCAAACGAAGAACACAAAGAAATTACTATTGATTTTTTAAACTCAATTCTCCAGTTAGAAGTTCCAATTATCTCAATTGAATTTCAAAATTTAGAAAAAGGTGGATACAACTCAAAAGAGAAAAAATCTATCTTTGATATTTTTTGCATTGACAAAAATGATAGAGAATTTATCGTTGAATTGCAAAGGGCAGACCAGAAACATTTTGTCGATAGAAGTCTATTTTACACTTCAAAACAGATCGTAAATATGGGAATTAAAGGAACTTGGGATTACGAAATTAAGCCTATTTATTTTATTGGCATTATGGATTTTTCTCTTTTTCCTGACGAAAAATATATAAGATATGTTTCTCTAAAAGATGAAGAAAATCTTGAAATTTCAGAAAAACTAAAATTTGCTTATGTTGAATTGAAAAAGTTTGACAAAAAATTATATGAACTGCAAAATTGGGAAAAATGGATTTTCTTTTTAAAACATCTTTCGGAATTTGAAGAGAAAATATTTCAGTCTGAACCATTTGAAAATGCTTTTGAAATAGCTTATTTCTCAAATTTAGACGGAGAAGATTTAGTAAATTATGAACTCGATTTAAAAGATCGACGAGATAGATTTGCTGAAGAAAAAACAGCTTTTGAAAAAGGGGAACTTTCTGGTGAAAAAAAGAAACAACTCGAAATTGCAAAAAATTTACTAGATGTTTTAGATATTAAAGTTATCTCTTTAAAAACAGGTCTTTCAGTTGAAGAAATCAACGAAATAAAATAGTGAGGATTCCTGCAAAAGCAGAAATTATTACAGAAATTTTAAAATCCTTGTCGGAAACGAAAAGGTTGCAAGTTGAGGCAAAAGTTCCTTCTCTTGCAGATAGAAGTCGTCAGACCTTATCATAATTAATTCTAAGAAAAGTTGTTTAGCTGGTTCTAAACTTGCTTTTTTAGTCCGTATTTATGAAAAGCGAAGCCTCTTCCATACCCTGAATTTATTTCAGGGTTGGGAGAGGTAGATTTCACCTATTTTAAGACTCTTTTCTGAAATATCTCATTTTCAAAAACTTTTTTTGGAACAAGATGAGATACATCTCCGCCATATCGCAAAATTGTTCTGACAACTGAAGAGCTTACAAAAGAATCGCCCAGTTTTGAATTCAAATATATTGTTTCAATGTTGTTGAAAATAGATTTATTTGCATAATGCATATCTCGTTCATACTCAAAATCGACTCCGTTTCTCAATCCACGAATTATAAATTTTGTCTCATTCTCTTTTAGAAACTCAACAAGCAGACCATAGAATGGTTTCACTTCAATATTGTTTAAATGAGAGAGTGAAATTTTAGAGAGTTCAACTCTCTCTTGAAGTGAAAACATCGGTTTTTTCTCTTTTGATTCAGCAACAGCAATTGTGATAGAGCCGAAAAATTCTAAAGCTCTTTCAACAATATTTATATGTCCTCTTGTCATTGGATCGAATGTTCCAGAATAGACTACTTTTTTCAATTTTTTCTCAACTCTATCAAAAATTTAGCTCCTTTTTCGCCATTAGAAACAGAAAGTTTTCCTTTCATATTCATTTCAATTACCATTTTAGCCATATATAATCCAATACCTGTTCCAAAAGCTTGATGTTTTGTAGTGAAATATGGTTGAAAGATTTTATCTTTTAAATCTTCAGGAATTCCGCCACCGCTATCTTCAATTGAAATTTTTATAAAATCAATATCATCAACAATATCAATTCTTATATATTTTATATCTTTACCTGAAACAATATCAACTGCATTTTCAATAAATACAGAGACCAATTTTTCAAACTCTTTTATGTATCCATTTAAATCAACTGATGAGGTGCATTTGAAAAATTTAATACTCTTTTCATTGATATTAAAACTTATTTCACTATTTTCACTACTTTTTGAGCGAATTATTTTTGCAATAACATCGCAGACTGAAAATATATGTTTCTCCTCTTCTGGTTGGAAAATAAGTCGAAACTGATCAATCATTTCTGACATATCTTGTAAAATCCTATTGACATGTTCGTATGTTTCATCAAGATATTCGCTTGTCAATTCATCATACTCATAAGCTTCAACAATGTCATAAACAGAAGTTGAAAGAACAGTTAAAGGCTGTCTCCAATGGTGAGCAATTAAACCTATCATCTCTGTAACAACTTGCAATTTTTCATCTGCTAGAAGCTTCTCTTTTTCAATATTTTCTCGAGTAGAAAGAATCATCAAGTCAAATGATTTTGATAATTGTCCGACCTCATCGTTGCTATCAATGCCAATTTTTACAGAGTAATCGCCGTTTATAACTTTTTCAGAGAGTTGCGACATTTTACTAATTGGAAAAAGAATTGAGCGGAAAAGATAAACCATAAAGATTAGTAAAAGAATTCCAATAAAAAATGAATTTATAAGCAAAATGGTTCTTATTTGTCCTGAACCCTCATTTAATTCATCAAGATAAGCACTTGAACCAATATACCATTTCAAACCATCATGATAATTCATCCAAGAAACTTTTTTATATATAAAGTTCTTCTGATCTTCTGGATTATCCCAGCTGTAATAGAGAGTTTTATTAGGTGTGTAAAAAGCATCTTCAAGACTTTTTGCCATTGTTTTATCATTATCTGGATTTTTTAAGTATTTAAATCTATCGCCTAAAATATATCTATTTGGATGGTAAAGCATTTGATGTTCTTTATTAAAAATATAGATGTAACCCGTTTCACCTATTCTTGTTTCAATTATAATTTTTTCAATCTTTTTTGAGAGTGCATTTTTCCTACTCTCCATCTCTCGTTCGATGTCATCTGTATAAAAACCTGTTCCAACAATCCAATCCCACTCTGAAAATAGTTTAAAATAGCTTGTTTTCTCCTTTTTATCACTTCCTCCAGCTCGTTTCCATTGATATGAGTAGTATCCATCTTTTATTCGTATTGCACGATAAATTATATTTTTCAAGATTTTATCTTCATCTTTATCAAGTAAAACTGTTCCGCTTTCAATATCTTTTTTTATTGGATGACTTATAAAATTGTGATTTTTTGAAACAATCCAGATGTAATTATTGTTTTCATAACGAAAGGAATCAACAAACTCTTTTGCCAATCTTTGAGCTTCTTCTTTTGAAATTCTTCCGTTTAAAGATGCATTATATAGATTATTTATAACTTCAATTGAGAGATCAACCATGTTTTTAATCTCCTCTTTTTTATTATAAATAATCTCCTTTTTATGAAAAACAATCTCTTTGTAATAGTCATCAACAACTTCATAAACACGATTTAAAACCTCTTTGCCATGATTTTCCATTAATTTGTAATTGTGTTCTCTGTTGAGAGGCAAAATGTAAAAATAGACAACAAGAAATTGAATTACAAGCAGGAAAAAAGCAAGAAGCAGAGTCTTTTTAACAATGGCAGATTTAAACACAGTTTTACCTAATTTTAATTGAAATGAGTGCGACTAAGTTTGACAAAAGAGAAATTATCCAAAAACGAACAATGATTTTATTTTCATGCCAATTTTTCATCTCAAAATGGTGATGAATTGGTGTCATTAAAAAGATTCTCTTTTTTCTAGTTTTAAAACTAGCAACTTGTAAAATAACAGTCATTGCTTCAACAACAAAAATAAGACCAATTAAAATTAGTAAAATCTCATTTTTTGTAACAATTGCTAAATAGCCTAAAAATCCACCAATTGCTAAACTACCAGAATCTCCCATGAAAACTTCAGCAGGATGAGCATTGTACCAGAGAAAACCAGTCAAAGCACCTGTTAAAGAAGCTCCAATAATTGCAACTTCACCAATCCCATCAATATCTGGAAGAAGCAGATATTCGCTCAAAATTGCATTTCCGCTTAAATAAGCAAAAATTGAAAGAGTTAAAACGGAAAATATCGAGGGAACGGTCGCAAGTCCATCAAGTCCATCTGTTAAATTTACAGCATTTGAGGTGCTGATCATAACAAGAACAGCAAATGGGATCATGTAAATTCCCATTTCCAACACTGAATTTTTCATAAAAGGCATATATAATTCTGTTGAAAAACCTGAGTTGTATAAAATAACTCCAATAATAGTAGAGAGAAGAATCAGCAAAAGCATCTTCATTTTTGCACTCAAACCGCCACTATTTTTTTTGCCAAGAACTTTCCCGAGATCATCTACTATTCCAATTCCAGAAAAGAATAGTATTGCCAAAACTCCACCAATTGCATAAATGTTAGAACAATGAATTGTCATTAAAGATGAAAAAAGTGTTGCAAAAACAAATACCAATCCACCCATTGTAGGAGTTTTTCCTTTTATCGAGTGTTGTTTTACAGAATCATGGATTGGTTGTTGAAAACTTTTTGATTTTGCCCAACGAATATAGACAGGCATTAAAAAAAGAACAAGAAAGAGAGAGAGAATGAAACCAAACCCTGCTCTAAAAGTTATATATTGAAAAACATTTATGTCAAAAAGTAGATAAAGTTCATAAAGCAAAACAGACTCCTAAAGATTACTTAATTCTTCAATAAGTTTCATTGGAGTAAATGAGAAACTGTTTCCTTTGTAATTTTGCGATGCAAAACTGTGAGCAAGTGAAGCTGATATTGTTGTATCCAAAAGAGAGTAGTGTTGAGCTACAAGAGCACCAATCATTCCGGCGAGAACATCTCCACTTCCACCTTTTGCAAGATTTTGAGAACCAAAAGTATCAATATAAATTTTTCCATTCTGTCCAATAATTCTGTTTGCACCTTTTAAAAATAGAACACTATTCGGATATTTTTCAGAGAATGCTGTAACAAGCTCAACTCTTCTTTTAATAACATCAGAAACAGAAATAGTAATTCCCATTGCAGTTTGCAAAACTGAAACAAACTCTTTTGGATGTGGAGTTAAAATTAAATTATCTGGTCGCTTATTTAAAATCTCAAAGATAATTTTGTCATGAAGAATATCAGCATCAAGAACAAGTGGCAATGATGAGGTTAGAAGAGTATTTTTAAAATGCTCAATTCCAATATTTCCAAGTCCCATTCCCGCAACAATAACAGCACTATTTTTTGGAACATCTCGACTTTGCATAATTTCATAAGGAATATCTCGCTTGATTCTGCTAACAAGTGTATTTAAACCAGAACCAAAATTTTGAGAAGCAAGAGATGAAAGAGTAGAAGCACCCTCTTTATCACCACTTAAAATTGCAACATGTCCATAATCTCCTTTATGAGTCCCTTTTTGTGTTCGATGAGGTAATTTTAAATCACTCTTTTCTAAAGTAAAAAATTTTCTCGAATTTCCGTAAATCTTTTTTGATACACCTAAATCAACAACTTCAACTGTTCCAATAAGATCTTTTGCTTCATCAGAAAAAAGAGATATTTTTTTAGCTCCCATAACAACTGTGTGATCACATTTAACAGCTTCACCGCTACTATTTCCATTTTCATCAAGCCCAGATGGAATATCGATAGCAATTTTATAACCATTTAATTTATTAATATCTCTAAAGAGTCCAAGAGTTTTTTCGTTTGCGGGAAGCTTAAAACCAGCACCAAAAAGAGCATCAACAATAATGTCGCCATCTTCTAATTTATAAATTCTATCAACACCAACAGCTAAAGCTCTCTTCATCTGTAATCTTGCCAATTCACTTTTTGGAGGTGCGGAAAGATATAGCTTTACATTATAGTCTCCATAGAGTTGTCGAGCCACAACAATTCCATCAGCACCGTTATTTCCTGAACCACTTAAAACAACAATTTTTTTCCCTTTTGGAAATTTCTTTTTTATGTAGTTTGATACACCAGTACCAGCATTTTCCATCAATGTATCTTCCGAAAGAAAGTATTCGGCATACAATTTTTTATCTAAGTTTAAAGTTTCTTTAAAAATATTTTCCATTTTTGACCTTTTTCAAAATAATAGCAAAAGAGAGTTTTTGAATTAGAACTTTAAAAATTATTTTTAAATATAATTTAAAATATTATTTTTTTGAGAAAATAACGATAATAGAAAACAAATAGAAAACAAAAGGAATGCGAAATGAAATATGCTATTTTCTTAATCTTTGTAATTTTTTCAGCATGTGAAGATTCTTCGACCTCATCGCAAAAAGAGGAAATTAGTGAAAATGAAATTGTTGAAACATTGCCAGAAGTTGAAATAGAAGAGAACATTACGGAAGAGATAAACGATACAGAAATTGTTGAAGAGATTCCTGAAATAGAAGAGAATATTACGGAAGAGATAAACGATACAGAAATTATTGAAATTGAAGAAAATATAACAGAAAAAAATAGTAGTGGTGGGGTTTTTTCAGGAGATTCCCTTTTTCCTCCAAATACAGATTTTGATACAGAAATTCCAGTTTATATTGAACCAGAAATTGAGATTGAAATTTTGGAAGAGAAAGAAGTTAAAACTCTTTCAGGCGAAATTGGGAATAAATTTCTTTCAAATTCATACTATTGGAAAATTGTTGATGAGGTCTCTGTTTTTGGAAAATTGGAAATTGAGGCGGGAACAACTCTTTTTGGAGAGACCACAAACTCTATTTTAACAGTTGAGAAAGGTGGAGAAATTTGGGCTGTTGGAAATGCAAAAAATCCTATTCTTTTTACTTCTCTCAAGAAATTTGATCCGCTTTGGAATTACAATAATTGGGGCGGTCTGCGAATCTTTGGTGATGAAAATTCTAGTAGTGGTGCTTTGAAATTTGTTCAAATTGATAATGGTGGCTCGAGAAATTATCATGGTCTGCTTCTCGATGAGGTTGACGAAATGCTAATTGAGTATCTTTTTGTAAATGACTCTCAGCGAGATGGAATTTATATTATCGGTGGTGATGTAAATTTGCGACACACAATTATTTTTGGTGCAAAAGGGGATTCTCTCGTTATTGATAGTGATTGGGGTGGAAAAATGCAAAATATCTATATCAAACAGGAGCGAGGAAATTTTGGCGATGATTCCGCAGGTCTTCAAATTGGCGGTGGAACAGATCAAAATATGATAATTTCAAACCTAACAATTGAGAGCGAAAATAGTAGCAGTGGCGATGGAATTCACTTAAAATCTGGCAGTTATATAAATATATACAACTCTCTTATAACTGGCTATCGTTCTGGTGCTTGTATTCGTGCAGAAGATTCTCTTGAAAATATCGCAAATTATGATTTTAATTCATCTGTTTTGGGACTTTGTGGAGGTGGAACATTTCTCTCAACTGGAGGCGGAAAAGAGATTTTAAAAACTTCTTTTTCAAACGGCGAAAATAATATTTCAAAAGCTCTTTCACTTTCCGCACTCTCAAAACTAGCAAAACCTGTTGAAACAAACAGTATTGATTCTTGGTTTGATGATTACAAAGAGGAGTTTCTCGGAGCATTTTACACAGACTCAAATCGAACTTGGTGGAGTAGTTGGTTAGGTGAATGAGTTTTTTTGTCGGAAAAATCCGACAAGCTCTAAGCCTCTTTAAGTCCAATTCTGATAATTTCATCAAGACTTGTTTCATGTTTCATCAACATATCAACAAGACCATCTCGGAGGGTTATCATTCCTTCTGACCTCATCGCCCGACGGAGTTCAAAATCGGAGGCACTATCTTTAACAAGCTCTTTTGCTCGATCTGTCATCAAAAAAAGTTCGCCGACAGCTTGTCTTCCATTGTATCCCGTGAAATTACATTTTGAACACCCTTTTGCTTTGTAAATTTCGGCATCTTCAGGCAAACCATATTCCGTCGCATACATTTCAGAAATTCTGTCTTCCACCTTACAACTATTACAAAGTTTCCGAACAAGTCTCTGTGCAAGAACTCCCCGCAAAGTAGAAGTAATCAAAAACTTATCAATTCCAATATCATCAAGTCTTGTTATCGCTGCGGTAGCTGTATTTGTGTGAAGTGTTGAAAGTAAAAGGTGTCCTGTAAGAGCAGCTTGAATCCCAATTGTCGCAGTCTCTTTATCCCGCATTTCCCCAACCATTACAATATCAGGGTCTTGTCGCAAAATTGAACGGAGAGCAGAGGCAAAAGTCAAACCAACTTTAGAATTTGCCTGAATTTGAGAAACATTGTCCGCTTTGTATTCAACAGGGTCTTCAACAGTCATGATGTTTTTTTCTGGTGTCGCAATACTCTGTAAAAAGGCATGGAGTGTTGTTGATTTCCCTGAACCAGTTGGTCCAGTAATCAAAATCATTCCATGCGAATATTTTAAAAGTTGCCGAAATTGATCTGTCATTTCATCAGAAAATCCAAGTTCTTCAAGTGTTGGAATATTTTCAGACTGCATCAGAATCCGCATAACGACTCTTTCCCCATGATACGATGGCAAAACAGAAACCCGAATATCTACAACTTCACCCGCGATTTTAATTTGTGTTCGACCATCTTGTGGAATTCTCTTTTCCGAAATATCCAGATTTGAAATTACTTTAATTCTGCTTATGATTAAACTAATAATCTTGCTCTCAATTTCAACATATTTTATTAAAGCACCATCAACACGAAAACGAACTTCACCCTTGTGTTCTTGTGTCTCAATATGAATATCTGAAGCACCTCTTTTGACAGCTTGAAAAAAGAGAGCATTTACAAATTTGATAATTGGAGCGGACTCTTCAGAAGTCAAAATATCAGATGAGTTTTGAAGAAATTCCGCTAGATTTATATCCTCTTCGTCTTCATCTTTTTCATCCTCTTTGACAGTTGTCGCTCGTAAATCTTCATCATTTTTTAGTTCAAGCGAACGGTGATAAAAATTTTCATATGTCTTCTCTTCTAAGTGATAAATTGGAAAATCTACATTTAATTTTGTTACAAAATGGACGGCTTCACCAATTCTCTTTTTATCAATAATTGCATAAATATTTTCATTGTCATCATTTCCAAAAAGCACTCCATATTTTATAGCCATACTAATATCTATATTTTCTGGAATATATGGAAAGAGTTCGATATTTTCAAGGGTTTCAATTTGAATCATGGTTTTTTTATAAAATTTAAAGAAGTTATTTTTCTAAAAATTTATCCTTTCTTTATATTATACATTAAAAAAAAGTCGGATTTCTCCGACTAGTTTTAAGTTATGATTTTTGCGATTGTGTATCCGATAAAACTAAGAACATAAGCTGAAATGGTTGTAAAAGCGATGAGGTATAGGAAATATATTTTCTTTCCACTCTCTTTCACAAAAACAATACTTGCCGCAAAACATGGAATATAAATCATGACAAAAATAATAAATGCGACCGCTGAAGCAAGTGGAATATTTTCACGGAGAAGTTCGATTAGTGTTTCGCTCTCTTCATCGACCTCATCGCCAATTGAGTATAAAACACCGAGAGTTGCAACAATCACCTCTTTTGCGGCGACACCAGTTTCAAGTGCGACTGCCATTTTCCAATCAAAACCGAGAGGCTCAAAAATTGGTTCGGATAATTTTCCAACTTGACCTAAATAACTATTTTCTAATTCAATTTGTTTTGACTCTTCTGGAGAGAAATCTTCCGAAATTTCAACTTTTGGAAATGAACTTGCAAACCAAATAAGAATAGATGCGAAAAGAATAAATGTTCCCGCTTTTTTAAGATACATAATTGCCTGAGTATAGACTGTATGCCAAAGTAGATAAAGCGATGGCATTCTGTAAGTTGGCAACTCCATTACAAACGGTTCATCTTTTCCTTTAAAAACAAAAACCCGTAAGATTTTCGCACCAATTAAACCAAAAATTGCACCTGACATATAAATCGCAAAAAGCCAATTTCCTGCCGACTCTGTTGGGAAAAATGCACTTACAAAAAGAACATAAACAGGCAGTTTTGCACCACAACTCATAAATCCAATTATGAACATTGTTAGGAGTCGGTCTTTTTCACTTTTTAGAGTTCGTGCTGACATATATGCTGGAATTGAACATCCAAAACCTGTAACAAGCGGAATGAAACTTTTTCCGTGCAAACCAAATTTATGAAAAAATCCATCAAGCAAAAATGCGACTCGACTCATGTAGCCAGTTGTCTCTAAAATCGCAATTCCTAAAAAGAGAATTAGAATATTTGGTAAAAAAAGTAGAACCGCACCAACTCCTCCAATCACTCCATCAACAATTAGAGAATTCCAAAGTGGATGAGAAATATATCCGCCAATATATGAACCAATAAAAGATATAAATCCATCTATCCAATCCATTGGAATTGAGCCAATTTCAAAAGTTAGCTGAAAAAGTCCCCACATTAAAAATAGGAAAATTGGAATTCCAAAAAATTTATGAAGAAGAATTGAATCTACTTTTTCAGTTCGGCTTTCTAATTTCTTTTTCCGAATATCAACACTCTCTTCAACAATTCCCTTTGAAATGGCAACTCTCTCTTCTGAAAATATTGAATCCATATTTTTTTCTTCGTAGTGAATATGAATGTGTTCGAGAGACTCTTTTAAAAGCGGAGAGAGTTCCACCCAAAGAATATCTTCATGCAATTTTTCGTAAATATCAGAAGAGTTTTGTAAAAGTTTGAGAGCATTTGCACGGTTTGAAAGATTTTGGAATTGAAAATCACGAGTGTTTAAGAAGTATTCGAGATTTAAAATCTCTTCTTCAATGACTTGGGAATAGACAAGGCGATTTTCAGAAGTTTTTTTATCAATATGTAGATTTACAATTTGCTCTAGGAGTTCATCAATTCCAATTTTTTTCTTTGCAGAGATTTTGACAACAGGAATTCCGATGAGAGTCGAGAGATTTTCAGAGTCGATAACGATATTTTTCTCTTCAGCTTCATCAATCATATTAAGAGCGAGAACAACTTTTAGATTTAATTCAAGAAGTTGAGTTGTTAAAAAAAGACTTTTTTCCAATTGAGTAGAGTCTGCAACATTTACGATGAGGTCGTATTCTTCATTTTGCAGAAAATCACTTGTTACTTTTTCGTCAAGTGTATAATTTTGAAGTGAATAAGAACCTGGTAAATCGATAAAATTTATCTCAATTCCACGAAACTTTGCAAAGACCTCTTTTTTTTCAACTGTAACACCTGCAAAATTTCCAACTTTTAAATTGCTATCACTTATAGAATTTATAAGGGAGCTTTTTCCAACATTTGGCTGACCAACAACAGCAATTTTAATCATTTTCCACCTCAATAGATTTTGCTTCACTTTTACGAAGAGCAATGTGAGTTCCGCCGACTTTAATTTCAAGATTTTCGCGATTTGGATTGCAATTTTCAAGAGTTACGATTGAACCTCGAGAAATTCCAAAAGAGTTAAAGCGATTTTTTAATTCACTATCAGAATTTATTTTGACAATTTTTCTTTTGTCGCCTTTTTTCATTTCAAAAATTGTTTGCAAAACAACTCCTCTAAATTTTCTGCAATTGTAAAAAAATATTTAAAAAAAGAGATTACTATTTAAAAAACAAATCTGTTTCTAAGTTATATCTCAATTAATTGTTAAAATTTTCACCAAAAAAAGAGATTCCTTGAATATTTTTGAAGAGATAAGAGAAAATTTTGATAGAGAGAAATTTTTAAAAGAGATTGGAGTTAAAACACAGACACACAAAGTATCTTTTTTTCATAAAGATTTTACAAATGAAGAGTTTGACAAAAGCAGAGTTTTAATTCTTGATTTTGAACACTCAAAAAGTCATCAAATTTACGAAATCGGTCTTATTATTTTGGAAAATAAAAAGATTGTGGAGAGTTGGTTTGAAGAGTTTCAATTGGAGTTGAGTGATTACTATTTTGATTTTGACAAAAAAAGAATGGTCGAAGTTAGCCCAGATTTTAATTTTGATAAACAGAAATTAGAACCTCATCACCTCCAAAAATTGATCTCTTTAATTGAGAATTCTCATTTTATAATCGCTCACAATTTTACTGCTGAAATGCAAATTATTCACAAAATTCTCTATCCAAATTTGAAATTTAATGTTAGAAATTTAAGTATTTACAATGACGAAAAAGTGATTTGCACAAAAAGAAGTTTTGATAACAAATATTTTAAAAAGATGAATATTTTTGAGAGCTTTTCTAACTCAAAGATTTCCCAACATTTTGGTTGGAGTGTCCAATTTGAAGATAATCAATTTGTTTTTAAAAACCATATTTTAAATATCGGTTTTCCTTTTTCTAATTACCCTCAAAATATTTCAAATGTTAAATTGCACAATGCTTTTTACGACACACTGGTAACACTTACAAACTATTTGAGTTTAAAATATTTAAATAAATAGAACAAGTCGGATTTTTCCGACTATTTTTACAAATTTGAGAAATCAACTTTTGGCAAACTTGCAAATCCAGGTTTTGCAAATAAATATCCCTGATAAAGAGAAATATCAATATTTCGTAGAAATTTAAACTCCTCTTCTTTTTCAACTCCCTCTGCTAGAACATCAATTCCAAGTTCTAAGCAGACTTCACAAACTGCACGAACAACCGACTGTTTCGCACCATTTTTATGAATATCTCTAATTAAGTCAATGTCGAGTTTTAAAACTTCTGGTTTTACATTTATTAACATATTTAATCCAGCATAACCTGAACCAAAATCATCAATGGCTATATTTACTCCATCTTGTTTAATAATATTTAAAATACTTGCGAGATGATTTTTGTTGTAAATCTCTTCATTTTCCGTAACTTCAATTATCAATTTCCGATGATCAAATCCGTATTGTTCGGCTTTAAGAAGTGTTCTCTCAATAAATTCACCACCATTAAAAGTTACAGCAGATGGAGAGAAGTTAAAATTTAACTCTGTATTGACTCCAAGTTTTTGAGCAAGTTCAATCGCTTTTTCTCGGCTATATTGGTCAAAAAGATTAAAATCGCATTTATCAACTTTGTCAAAAACCATATATGGAGGTTCTCCATCTCCACCTCGAATTAAAACTTCATATGAGACAATTTTTTTCTCATCAATGTCTATAATTGGCTGAAAAGCATGAGAGATATTTATTTTTTGGAAATATTCTGGAAAAGTCATTGTAGCCTCCATTTGCCTTTTAAAAAAGCATTTAACAGTTTTTTTGATCTACCTTTTGAAATATCGGCAATACATTTCCCGTCAGAGAAAAAATCATTCATTCCATCAAGTTTTTCAATATCTTCTTTTTCTAAATGAGCATAACCCATTGACCAATTTTCAAAATCTCTTTGATAAATACTTTCTGAGATTATCTCAACAATATTTGTGTGTCGTTCATCATATTTGATTTTCTCAAAAAGTTCAGAAACATCTTTTTCGCTACCTTCGAGAACTTGAAAGAAGCTACCGTTTTCATAGAGTAGCATTCCCGTTATATTTAAATCTCTATTTTTCTCTTTGGCTTTTTTAAGCATTTCTAAAATTTTTTCTTGTGAAAAATGTTCAACTTCTCGACTTGCATATATTTTGTGAATGAGATTTTCCATTGTGAAGAACTCCGCCCTATGGTTTTCGGCACGTGTGCTAAATTGCCAAATTTTTATCCGATTCTAACAAAATTATTTGATCAGAATATGCTCATTTTCAACAAAAGCACAAACAAGTTTTTTAGCTCTTTCTAAACTCATGTCTTCAATTCCGTTAAATTGAAAAAAATCTTCCATTCCTTTAATCTTTTCAATATCAACTTTTCTTAGAATTGTGTACCCCATAGACCAATCACTAAAATACCTTTTATCAGTATGTTCAATAAAAACTGTTTTCACTTCTTTATGTCGATTATCTAATTTTATTCTCTCATAGAGTTTCATTGTTTCATCTTTTTCACCCTCGAGAACTTGAAAATAGTATTCATCGAGATGTAAAAGCATTCCTGTAATATCAAGATAGAAATTATTTTTCTGAGACTGTGCAACCATCTGAATAAAATCTTTATTCGAGAGCTTTTCTGTCTCCTTGCTACTATAAACTAAACGAACAATTTTTTCCATAAAAAAACTCCTTCTATTAAATTAATTTAAAATTATAACAATTTGGAAATTCCATCAAAAGCAACATTTGTCATGAAATCAATCTCATCTTTTTTGATAATTAGAGGAGGCATAAAATAGACAATATGCCCAAGAGGTCGAAGAAGAACCCCATTTTTCAAACCATGCTTGTAAATTTTTAGTCCAACTCTCTCTTCCCACTTGTAGCCTTTTAATTCAACTGCTCCAACCATACCTTGCTGTCGAACCTCTTTAACATTTGGAAGAGTTTTAAATTTTTCCAAACTTTCTGAGAGATAGTCAATTTTTTCTTGTAAATTTTCGATGATATTCTCATTTTCAAAAATATCAAGAGTTGCATTTGCAGCGGAACAGGCAAGAGCATTTCCTGTATAGCTATGAGAGTGAAGAAAAGATTTCATCTCTTTGTAATCACAATAGAATTCTCGATAAACATCATCAGTTGTTAAAACAAGAGACATTGGTAAATATCCTCCCGTCAAACCTTTTGAAACAATCATAAAATCTGGAGAAACCCCAGCATGTTCAAGTGCAAACATTTTTCCAGTTCGTCCAAATCCAGTGGCGACCTCATCGGCAATAAAATGAATTCCAAACTCTTTAGTGAGCTTCTTAATTTCGATGAGGTACTGCGGATGATACATGTTCATAGACCCCGCACACTGAATAAGTGGTTCAAGAATAATTCCAGAAATCTCAGAGCTTCTCTCTTCTAAAACTTTTCTTAACTCGGCAATAGGCTTCCAAATAGATTCCTCTTTTTGGTCAAAAGGAACTGGAACTTGAATTGAACGAATCATTATTTCACTATAAGTCTGTTTATAGAGTTCCACATCACCAATAGCTAAAGCTCCAAGAGTTTCACCATGATATGAATTTTTAAGAGAGATAAAAAATGGTCTTGTTTCACCTCTGTTTTTATGATAGTGAAAACTCATTTTTAGTGCAACTTCAACTCCAGCAGAACCATTATCCGCAAAAAAGACTTTGCTTAAACCATCTGGTGCAATCTTTAAAACTCTCTCCGAAACTTTGACTGCTTGTTCATGTGTAAAACCTGCAAGAATTACATGTTCGAGAGTTTGGAGTTGTTCTGTAATCTTTGAATTTATATACTCATTGCTATGTCCAAAAAGATTTACCCACCAAGAGCTTATCGCATCAAGATATCTGTTACCGTCAAAATCTTCTAAGTAGAGACCCTTTCCGCTTTTTATAGGAATCATTGGTAAAAATTCATGATCCTTCATCTGTGTGCATGGATGCCAAACCGTCGCTAAATCTCTTTCAACAAATTCACTATTTCTTCTCAAATCTAAAAATCCTTTACTTCATATCCTGCATCGAGGATTGTTTTCTTTGCACTATTTTTTGACTCTTTCTTTTTTCCGATAAATCTAATTTCAACTCGTCGGTTTTTTTCACGACCTTCAGGAGTTTTATTTGTTGCAACTGGTCTATATTCACCAAAACCTGCGCCGTGTGCTTTTGCAGGATCAACTCCATTTTCAACAAGCTCTTTAACCACTGAAATTGCTCTTGCTGCTGATAAATTCCAATTGTCTGAATAAGGTGAAGCTTTTACAGGAATATTGTCTGTATAACCCCGAACAGAAACTTCTACATCTTTTGGAAACTCTGTGATAATTTGCGAAACTCTCTTCAAGAAAAGAAATGAATCATCACCAACAATTTCAGCACTCCCATTTTTAAAAAGTAGTGAAGATGGTAGCGAAATCATAAACCCATCTTCAGCATCTTCAACAGTAATTGCTGGACCACCACCATTGTCAATAAATTCGTTTGCCTCAATAACAGTTGCTGAAATCCTATTTACAGCATCAGATGTCTCATCTTGATTCTCTAGCGGAACAGCAAATTGTTGTCGTAAGTGTGAAACTTCTGTTTGTATTCCACCTTCTAAAACCGACATCGCTCCGTTTAGAGAACCAATAGCTTCCGCAATTTTATTTCTATCCATTGTGGACATAGACAGCAAGAGAACGAAGAATGTCAGCAGGAGACTCATCAAATCCCCAAAAGCTGCTAACCAGCCTGGAAGACACTTCGGACAATTACACTCTTGTTTCTTTTTTCCCATAAAAACAACTCCATTTCAATATTCCGCAATTATATTAAAAGTTGTTTGCAAAAGATTTTCTTAAGATGAATTTCGACGACGGTATGAGAAAGCCTCTAAAATATGGGATTTTTCAATATCTTTAGCGGAATCTAAGTCAGCAATTGTTCGAGCTACTTTTTTAACTTTATTCATTCCTCTCAAGCTTAAACCAAATCTTTCTGAACCTCGTTTTAAAACTTCTAAACCTCGTTCAGAAATTCGCGAAAACTGTTCTAAATCTCTCTCATCAAGACGACCATTTAATTTAGTTTGTCCTCGCTCAATCTGTTTATAAAAAGCTTCAAGCATTTTTCCAAAAATCTCATTTGAAGTAATTCCGCCTTTGTCTTCAGGGGAGACCTCATCCATCGCAACATATAAATCAATTCGATCCCAAAAAGGTTCAGAAAGAATATTTTGATATTTTCGGATTTCATAATCGGTGCATCGGCAACTTTTTGTTTTACTCATCAAATATCCGCACGGACAAGGATTCATTGCACCGACAAAAAGAAAATCTGCGGGATATTCAATTTTAGAATTTACTCTAGAAATCAAAATAGAGTAATCTTGTAGTGGTTCTCTCATCGCTTCTAAAATCTGTTTTGTAAAATGTGGGAGTTCATCAAAAAATAGAATTCCAGAATTTGCCATTGAGACTTCACCAATTTTTGCTGTTCGAGTTCCACCTCCAAAAATACTGCCTTTACTTGCTGTGTGATGAGGTGATCGGAAAGGTCTTTTTGGCAGAAAATTTGGATTCTCTCCATTTAGTGCCTCAAATTTTGCAATATCGAGAATTTCATCTTTTTGAAGTGGCGGTAAAACATACTGCAATCTTTTTGCAATCATGCTTTTTCCACTACCTGGCGAACCCTCTAAAATCATATTGTGGAGTCCAGAAACCGCAATTGTTGAAGCTCTTTTTGCAACATTTTGACCAAAAACCTGATCAAAATCGAGCGGAAATTCTCGAATAAAGTGAAATGATTTTTCAAAAATTTTCATGCTTTCACTACTTAACTCGTTTCCAATTGTTGGTTTCAGAGTTACTATTCCTTTAAAATGATCAACAGCTTCTGCAATTGTCCCAACTCCGTAAATTTCAATATCTGGTATTTGAGAAACTTTTGAAACTGATGCTTTTGGAATGAGAACTTTTTTGATTTTATTTTCTCGTTTGAGTGAAAGGATTGCGGGAAAAATTGCATTACTATCTTTTACACTTCCATCTAAACCAAGTTCGCCAAAAATGTGCCAATCAGAAAAATCAACCTCATCGTCATCAAACATAGCAATTAGTAGTGCAATTCCCAAATCAAAATGAGAACCACTTTTTTTAATTTCTGAGGGCGATAAATTTATTGTAATTACTTTTGGAGGTAGTCTAAAACCACTTTCTGAAATTGCTGAGCGGACTCTTTCAACAGACTCTTTTACTTCACTTGATGCAAGTCCAACTAAATTTATTCTTGGTAATCCTCGCAGAAAATTTACTTCAATTGAGACCTCATCAGCATTTAAATCGCGAATTGTTGCGGAGAGAGATTTTTTCAAAACACTAACTTTTTTTTGGAATTTTAAGATTCTAACAAAGGAGTATTTTTTGAAGAGTTGTCGGAAAAAAATCCGACAAAATAATTAAACTCTTTTTTTAGAAATAGAGATGACTTTTACAGAACCATAAATTAGAGATGAGACAATTACTGCAAAAACAACAAGTAGTTCTGATGGAAATTGAGTTTGTGAAGTTAATTCGCCAGAACCTTCAGGCAAATTTGTAAGAATTGCATATGAAATAACACCAACAAAAAGAGTCAAGCTAAAAATTTCAAATGGTGAAGTTTCGCCTTTTGGTAAGACATTCCCAACAAGTGATAGACCAAAAAGCATTAAAACCGCAATTCCACCAGTATAAATAAAAATTTGGAGAAAGCCTAAAAGTTGCAACTCCATTGAAATGTAGTAAATTCCAAGAAGAAACATCATTCCCGAAAAAGTCAAAAGAGCAGTAACACTTTTTTCTGTAAGAAGAGAAATAACAGCTAAGATTGGCACAGCAATTAGCAATAGAATTTCTATATTCATAAAAAACCTTTTTTTAATATTTTCCGTAATTTACTATTTTTTTTAATTAAAAAGCGATTCTTTAAAACTTTGTCGGAAAAATCCGACAGAATCTACTTTCTTTGTAGCGACTCTTTTAAAAGTTGTTTGACTTCTGCTAACTCTTTTTCAATTCTTACAAGTTTTTCATGATCTTCATCAATTTTCCTTTTTTCATCACTCTTGCTTTTTTCTCGCAAAGACTCCATTTCTCCAATAATTACGGCAACAAAAAGATTGAAAAAAACAAATGCTGTAATTATGATGAATGAGACAAAATATATCCAGTAAATTGGGCTTATTGCCATAGCTTCATACATGACATCTGTCCAGTCTTCAAAAGTGAGAACTCGGAAAAGTGTTAGCATCGAAACAAAAAGATTCTCCCAAAGTCCAGATGGGGCTTCTACAAAAAGGAAAGAGCCAATAACACCATAAACATAAAATATAATAAACATAAGAACAACAATGTCAATAATTGATGGAATTGCACCAATAAGCATGTCAATAATATTTTTTAATTCTGGTCTTGAGTTGAAAAGTCGCAAAACTCTGAAAAGTCGTAAAAGCCGAGCAATCATAATAAATTCGCTCTCATTTATTGGTATCAGTGTTACAACAACAATAATAAAATCAAATACATTCCAACCACTTTTAAAGAAGTCTTTTCCATCAACTGTAATTTTTATCACAACTTCAAATAGAAAATATAGAGTAATAAAAAGGTCGAGATAGAACCACCAATTTTCAAAAGTAGTTTCTATTTCGTGAGATGTTTTTAAGCCAAGAACAACTGCATAACCAATTATGATAAAAGTTGTGAGGTTTGAAAACCACCGAGACTGACGAAATTCGTATAATTTTGCTAGGGACAAAAGCTTCCTCCAAAAAATTTTAAAATTATTCGTGGAAATCTATCAAAATTCTTTTTTAAAAACTATTTCAAACTTTTAAATGTTAGCACTTTTTGTTATTCTTTCACCACAAAAATATTTTAAAGATTACAAGTAAAAATGAAAACTCTCGAAAATATGTCTTTTTATGATAAGTTAGTTTATGCTTTTCGTGAAATTCTTCTCTATCATCATGACTCTTTAGAGTTTCGTGCAAAAATGTATACCGTACCGATTCTCGCAAATCCTGATGGTGGAGATTGTGAAATGGAGAAAGTTTCGCAAATGGCAAAAGAGATCTATCCAAAATCAAGAAATAGAAGAAATGCTTTACTCCTTACAATTAAAGAGTATATTGATAAAGCGGTTGAGCCAAATGGTCTAGGAATTGATGAACTGATTTTTGATCTTGAAAAAGATCTTAAACGAAAAAGTAGATTTTCTCATAAAATTCATATTGAGCATATTGAAAAACTTATTGAATGCACAACCGAAGAGAATTCAAAAATTTATCAAAGTCGTATTCTTTCACTATTTACTAAATTAAAAAAGAGTTTCTCTTGACAATAAGAACTGCTTCGCTCGTTGTTTTTTCCCTTTCTATTCTATTTCTGATAATTACAGTTGTTACAATGATTCAATTAAATAAAAATGATGAAATTCGTGAAGTTGTTGAGGGCGAAAATCACTATTATCTTTCTGTTCTTTCACAATTACGACGAGTTTCGGAAAGAGCAACCCTTTCAATTCGTGCATATTCACTTTCTCAAGACTCAAAATTTAGTGAAGATTACAAAAAAGCAAAAGAGGATTTTTATATCTCAAAAGAGTCAAAAGAGAAGTTTGAAAATGTTTGGAGAGCTTTCTCAAAAATGGAAAAAATTGAAGAGAGTGCCTTAAAATATATAAAAGAGGGTAATAATTTAAAAAATGCAACGGAACTTCTTTTCTCCGTAGATTATTATCAATTCAAATACGATTTAATTTATCTTGTTGATGAGGCTGAACAATCAATTAAGATGAGCAGAACTCAACAACTTTCAGAAATCGATAAAACTCGCGAACTCCTTAAAACAGTGATTATGATTTTAATAAGTATAATTATTTTATTAAATATTGCACACTATCTTTTTTTAGTTCAACTTGAAAGTAAAATCTTAGAAAACTCTATTTTGTGAAATCAGAAATTCTCCGTTTGGTAGAATCGCACTTAATTTTGTAAAACTTGGAAAGCGATGATTACATTTATCTCAACTTTTTTTTTCATTTACATCGCGGTTAAACTCTATATTTCCGTGATGCAAATAGGCTTTGTTTCTGAAAACAAAAAGAAAGACCCTTTTATTCTCTCACCTGATGAATATCTCAAAGCTGGAGAATATTCAGTTGGGAAAGAGCGACTTTCACTTATTTCGACAATTTTAGAATATGGACTTTTTATATTTTGGATAAACGACGGAATGAAAATCCTCTCATCTTTGAATAATGATTTTTCAGAAACTCTACAAACACTCTCTTTCATTTTTGGATTTCTATTTATAAATATGTTGGTGAATTTGCCACTCGATTTTTATCAAAAATTTGTGCTTGACCAAAAATTTGGATTTAATAAATCTTCCAAAATACTTTTTTTAACAGATACTTTAAAAGAGATTTTACTAACTTTGGCAATTGGTACACCAATTATTTTGGGAATGGTCTATTTTATTGAAAATAGCGAAAACTGGTGGCTTTGGTCATTTGGAATTATGTTTTCATTTGTTCTTTTTGCAAACATGCTCTATCCGACAGTAATTGCTCCACTTTTCAACAAAATGTCTCCACTCGAAGACAAGGAATTGAATTCCAAAATTGAAGGAATTCTTTCAAAAGTTGGATTTAAAAGCAGTGGAGTTTTTACAATTGATGCCTCAAAAAGAGACGGACGACTCAATGCTTACTTTGGTGGATTGGGAAGTGCAAAACGAGTTGTGCTTTTTGACACACTTTTAGAAAAACTGAATCACGGCGAAATTCTTGCAGTTCTCGGACATGAATTGGGACACTTTAAAAACGGCGATATTTATAAGAATATTGGAATTATGGGAGGAATTTTATTCGCACTTTTCTACCTCATCGGTCATGTTCCAGATTCGCTTTTTGAAATTTTAGGAATTGAGAAAAATTCGGAAACCTTACTTGTGATTTTGATGTTATTTTCATCTCCAATCCTATTTTTTGTTATGCCAATTTTTGGATATATCAGCAGACGAAATGAATATGGTGCGGACAAAGTTGGTAGCGAATTGGCTGGTTCTTCACTTCTTTTAAAAGAGGCACTTAAAAAACTTGTTGTTGAAAACAAAGCATTTCCAAAATCGCATAAGATTTACATCTTTTTCTACTACACACACCCACCACTTTCTGAAAGATTGGAACACTTGGAGAAATTATAATGAACAACGATATTTTAAAAGATTTGGTTCTTTCAACTCTTTCTGAAATTGAAGAAGAGGAATCTTTAGAGAATTCAATTCCGCAAAAAGAGGAAAAGAGAGAAAAACGGGAATTTCCACGAGGTGATAGTTTTCGTAGTGAAACTCAAAATGAGCATTTAAAATCTCAAAAAGCTGAAACTTATGCAAATCCTGAACCGCAAACAACTTATAGAAATTCTGAACCACAAAAACCGAAAGAAGAGAAAAAGCAGAATACAAAAATTACTCTTGAAGAACTCTCTTTTGATAGTGATGTTGATTCTGAATTTGATATTAAAAAACCGCAAACAAGCTTTTACACAGGCAGTAGTGATGAGGTTGAATTTCTCGAAAATATCTTAAAAAAGAGTGCAACTCTTATAGAGGGTCTCAAATCGCCTGAATTGAAGTCTCGAGAAGCAAAATGCGATATTACATTGAAATACCTACAATTTCTAAATGTTGAAATTTTAAATCGATTGGAGAAAATCAATTGAGAAATATAATTGAAAAAGTTGAAAGAGGTGAAAATCTCTCTTTAGAAGAGGGTTTGAAACTTTATGAACTTGATATTTTTACACTTGGAAAACTTGCGGATAAGATCAGAAAAGAGATGCACGGAAAAAAAAGCTATTACAATGTAAATCGGCATATTAATCCGACAAATATTTGTGATGATGTTTGTAAATTTTGTGCATACAGTGCAAACCGAAAAAACCCAAATCCCTACACTATGACTCACGAGGAAATTTTAGATATTGTTGAAAACTCTTCTAAAAATGGAATTACTGAAGTACATATTGTTTCGGCACACAATGGAAAAGCTGGACTAAATTGGTATATGGATATTTTCAAGAAAATAAAAGAGAAATATCCCCAAATTCACATCAAAGCACTCACTGCTGCAGAAATTGATTTTTTAGCTCGGGAATACTCTTTAAGTTACGATGAGGTCATTGATTTGATGATTAAAAACGGAGTAGATTCTATGCCAGGTGGTGGTGCTGAAGTTTTTGATGAACGAACTCGAGACTATATTTGCAAAGGAAAAGTCTCATCTTCTGGTTGGTTAGAAATTCATGAACTTTGGCATAAACGGGGACGGAAATCAAATGCAACAATGCTTTTTGGACATGTCGAGAGTCGAGAAAATCGTATCGACCACATGATCCGACTTCGAGAATTGCAAGATAAAACAGGCGGATTTAATGCTTTTATTCCGCTTGTTTATCAGACCGAAAACAACTATTTGAAAATTGAAAAGAGTTTGACGGGAAATGAGTTTTTAAAAACAATGGCAATTTCTCGAATCATGCTCCGAAACATTCCGAACATAAAAGCATATTGGGTTACATCAACTGTGAACATGGCACTTCTTGCGCAGGAGTTTGGGGCAAATGATTTGGATGGCACAATTGAACGGGAGTCAATAAATTCTTCTGCGGGTGCGGATAGTCGGAACGGAATTGAGTTAAAAAAATTCCTTTCAATGATAAAAAGCAGTGGTTTTGAACCTGTTGAGCGAGACTCACTTTACAACGAAATAGAGAGAAATTAAATGAATAAGTTGCTATCAAGAGAGGTTTTAAAAACTGCGATAACTATATTTGTGGTTGTTGCATTTGCAAACTCGATTGTTTTTGGAATTTCAGAATACAATCGGGAAAAGACACAAATTGAAGACGAGATGAGCAATGTTTTAGATATTTCAAAAGAGTCTCTTTCTGAAGCGATTTGGAAAAGTAGAAAAGATTTTGTTGAAAAATTTGGAATGGAGCTTTTAGAAAATCCATCAATTACAGGAATTAAAGTTGTTGATTATGGAAATAAATATGTTGAAATTGATAAAGTAAAAGCAGATCGAGAGAGAAGTTTTGAGGAGAGCCGAGACCTTATTTACAGTTATAGCGGTAAAAAAATCAAGATTGCTAAAATAACTATCTTTTCAGATTTTCAGGCTGTTTTTGAGAAATCTCTTGACACAATTCTTTTACTTTTTATGAAAATATTTGTTGAAACTATTGCTATATATTTTATTTTTGTTTGGGGTTTAAAGTCGTTTTTCTCTCGATATATTTTAAAAGTTCGAGAAGAGGCAAAACAGGGTAACTTGATTGAGAAACCTGAGAATGGTGCTTCTTTAGAGAGTCTTGAGAAAAAATTTCAAACAATTCTTTTGCACCTCATCGATATTTTTAAAAATCGTGGAGATATTGTTGATATTGAAAAAGGAAAAGATAATAGCGGTCTTCCCGATGAGGTCGATATTCCTGATGATATTGTTAATAGAGAACTTTTGTTGCAAATTTTTGATTACATCAATCCTCCAAATGAAATCTACCAAAGGTTTTTTAGTAGTAAATTTTTTGCAATTCAGTCCGCTAAAACTGAAAGTGGGGATATTGTTCTCTTTTCTGAAATTGAGAAAGGAAAGGAACTTCTTCTGTTTATGGTAAATTATGACAATATTACTGGTGTTACAGCTCTTGAAATCTCTCTTGCCCTTAAAGATATTGAGAAAGATATTGTTCTAAAATATAATTTAAACAATCAAGTATTTTCAACAAGTAAAATCTTGGATTTTATGGATAAAAAGTTGCGAAATCGTTTCATCGAAAACAGAGTTTCTGGGGTTGAAGATGCTGAATTTAGCGGTCTAGTTATGTCTATTGCTCTTGATAAATCAAAAATTGAGTATTCATCTAAAAATATGCTTATATTTGAGGACGATGGAAAAAATTTCAGTTTGTATGATGATTTAGGACTTTTTAATGGTAGAAATGCCGTCCAACAAAGTTCTTCTTATAAAGATATTTCAATCGGAATTCAGCAAAGTTTTTCTTATTATGTCGCATCTAGTGGCTTTGTAGAGCAGACAAAAAGCGGAAAAAGTTCTGAGAAAATTGGTCGAAATGGACTTTTAAATGCTTTGCAATCGGTGAAAAATGACAAATTCACAAGTCAAGCAGACTCAATTATTGGTATTTTCAACAGATTAAAAGCTGAAAAACCTCAAGAAAAAGATATGACTGTTATCGGATTTAAAATTTAAGTCGATATAATCTTAGGTTAGATTTTAAACATAGAAAGGAGAATTTTTATAATGGAATTTAAACTTGCACGAGAGAGTTTAGACTCGCAACCTGAAGTTGTAAATCTCGATTACATCGAAAAACAAGCAGAAAAAGAAGATGAAACAATCATCTATCTTGACCGAACAAATAGTCAAAAAGTTCTCAACCAACTTGAAAAGCATTTCGATAAAAATTTTGAAAAAAATGTCTATCGTCGAGAGGTTAAATTTGGTTTAGATGAGAACGATTATCTTTACGAAGTTCATATTCTTTAAAAATGCTCTAGGGTTTTCCCTACAAACATCTTATACGAAATATAATATATTTTTGTAATTTTTTTTCTGGTATAATTAAACCAGAGATGTTTATCATTTAAGTTTCGGGATTGACTTACCGAAATATTTAATATAAAATACATCGAATTATCTTATTTTAGAGGAAATGTTAGATGAATACATTTAAATCTGCTTTTTACAGTCTTTCGGCAGCTACTCTACTTACATCTTCAGTATTTGCAGCGGATCAAATCGAAGTTAGATTGTCAGAAGAGACTTCAGAAATTGCTAACACAAAAGATCAACTAGCTACAAAAGGTGGTGAAATTTATCTTGTAAAAATCGGTCTTGACAATGATGCAGATTTTGCAACTTTAACACAAGTTGATTTTAATATTACAACTGCTAGTTACAGAGTTGATTTTAATCCTAAAACTGATCCTACTTGTACAGGTGAAAACAATAAAATTGAAGAAATAGATACATCAATTATCAAAAATTTTGTAATTTATGAAGGTTCTGTTGCTTCAATTAATAAGATTGGAACTGTTCCATTTTCAACTGCTACACATGCAGAAGATGCAACTCAAATCACAGCTTCTTTTAAAAATACTGATGTTGTTTTTGAGAGTGGGAAAGATTTAGATTTTACAAATACAAATAGTGCAGCAACTGTATATATTATTGGTTTAGAGTATAGTGAAATTTCTCAACAAGTTTCAAAAGGTGAAATTAATATTGCACTTGATAAAGTTTATGTTGATGATGCACTTGTTACATCTAGAGAAACTGGGCTTGAAGCAGTTGCAAATGTTCAAAAAACTGTTGGTATTGACTCTGTAGCGCCATCGCCTTTCCATGAGTATGCAAATACAGAAAATGGTTTAGCTGTTGATAATTATGATGCGATTATTGAGCAAGTTGAAACTTCTACAGAAACAGATTTCTTTAGTATGCCACAACTTGATTACTTAAATACAAGTACAACTGCTACACTTGATCACACATATGTTAGACATTACAATAAAGTAGAAATTCCTGCAGGTTCAACAACTGTAACAGATGCTGTTGGTGATATAAATATTGATTTTGATGGATACACAGGTTCTGTTGTTTATAACCTTTTTAACAGCTATGAAGGAAACAACTCTTACTCTGCGACAACAGTAAAAAAAGATGTTGTTGGTGATGATATGAGAGTTATTGTTCGACTTAATGAAGAATTGGCTAATGATTTCTGTAAAATTCCAATGAATAGCAAGTATGATGAAAATCTTTCAACTGAAATTGTTGAAAACAACAAAGCTCTTATTGACGAAAGTTTCACATTTACTGATAGTCAAGGTAACAAATTAGAAGGTATTACAAGTTTCAGTTGTTACAACACTTGTCTTTCTCAAAAGAGACTTGATCCAGGTGAAGCTAAAAACCTTGGTGATTTAAATGTTTCTGGAACAGAACTTCACTTTACAATCAATCCAACTATTGCTACTGCAGAAGCTAATACTTGTGATAGTGCAAATACAGTTGCTGTTGGTGATGTTACACTCTCTTATACTCAGGGTCTTTTAAAAGATAGCTTTGATAATGAAGTTGCAAGTTTCTCTGGTTTAGCTTATCAAGATAACCGAGCTCCAATTATTACTGGTGTTGAAGTTGATGTTGAAACAAATACAAAAGGAAAAATTGTATTTGATGAGCCAATCAATATGAATGGAACTTTTGCAGACATCATTAAAGCTGGTGATGGTCAAGATTACAATGTAACTGGTGCAGAGGCTTATGTAACAACTAAAACTCTAAACTATGATGCAACAAATGATCAAACAATTGACTTTACTGCTTCTGCTGAGTTAGGTGATGAGCTTTATATCAGATTTACAAGTGGTGGAATTACAGATAAAGAGGCAAATACTGTTTCTATTCACCATGAGGGAACTTTTGCTTCTAATCCTTTAGGTGTTTATGTTGTACCAAATAGATGGAACTTGATTTCAATTCCAAGTTGCCAAGCGACTACTTCAAAAAGACTTAGTCAAAGTGGTACTGTTCAAACAATTTGGGGTTATGATGACAACGAATGGACAAAATCTCCTAAAAAACTTGAATCTGGTAAAGGTTACTGGGTTAAAACTCTTCCAATTAACAGAGATACTTATGTAAATGGAACTGCTACTACAGGTGGTGCTACTGACTATGATACAGCAGGAACTGGTTACAATTCACAAATTGAAGATGCAACTGTTTATTCAGCTGAAACAAACAATATTGTAACAGACTTCTACAATGTTCAAACAACTGGATACGATGCAAACTATGTTGATAGTACAACAGTGATTGATAAAAACTCTGACACAACTTGGAAACTTCTTGGAATTGATGAAGCTATCTCTTGGTCAGATGCCCATAAGCAAGTTCATACAAATTGTAGTACTGTTTCAATTTTCCAATACAGTCCATTAGGTGATAGTGCTTGTGCAACTGGAAATTGTGGAGCTTGGAATGCAGCACCTTATATCCCAAGTTACTCTGGTGTTTGGGTTCGACAAGAAAACTGCGATCAATAAAAAGTTAAGTAGAAATACTTTGTAACTCTCAAGGAGGGGAGAAGTGAAACCCTCCTACCTCCTCAAAAACAAAGAGTCTTTTTCTTTTCGACTCTCTTAAAATTTTTCTAAAAATATAAAGGAAACATTATGAAGAATAAATATCTTCTCGTTTCAGCTTTACTATTCACTTTTTTTATTTCTGGTTGTTCTGATAATAATGATGACAATAATAATTATTCTGAAACAACAGAAACACCAACAGAACAGTGTGAAAATAGTCAAGTTTGGAATGAAATAACAGAACAGTGTGAAATTAATTCAACAACAGAAACTCCAGAGTGTGAAGCAGGTGAAGTTTTAAATTCTGAAACTAATACTTGCGAAGTTGATTCAACAACAGAAACTCCAGAGTGTGAAGCAGGTGAAGTTTTAAATTCTGAAACTAATACTTGCGAAGTTAATTCAACAACAGAAACTCCAATCGTGGAAGATTGTAATGATACAACATCTTACTCGAATGGAGAAGTTTGTATTGAAAAAGTGGAAGGTGAAGAAATCACTTGTGCCGAAGGTTATACTTTAAATAGTGATACAAATACTTGTGAAACAACAGTAGTTGTAACTCCAGAGTGTGAAGATGGACGACATTGGGATCCTTTTAAAGAGGCTTGTTCTAGTTGTCAGCAAGGTGCTGTTTGGAATGAAGAATCTTATGTATGTGAATGTAATGCTGCAGAAGGACTTACAGCTCTTAAAAATGGGGAATGTAGTACTTTTAAAGCAAAATGTGATGAGCTTGAAAGATTCTGGAATCAAGAAAAAGCTGACGAACTTGGATACACATATGATGCTTGTGAAGTTTGGAAAGATTGCCCAACAGCTCTACCAAATTCAACTTTAAATGAAGAGACAAATATTTGTGAATGTAACGAATATTTCATCAAATCAGAAGATGAGAAAATTTGTGAAATCGATTTTTCTGTTGTTCCAAATGCAATCAGCGGAAAAGTATTTGATGGAGTTGTTGAAAATGCAACAGTTTCAGTTTGTGAAATTATTGACGGTGTAAAAACAACTAGAACTGTTGAGAGCGGAGCAATGTGTGAAGCTACAAATTCAGCTGGTGAGTTCCGTTGTGGTTTCTTAGAAGAGACAGAAAACACTGTTATTTTAAAAGCTGTTGGCGGAACTGATTTAGGTCTTGACGGAGTTGAGAGCGAAGATGATTCTGAAAATAGAATGACAACAAAAACTGTTGCTGATGGTGTTTCAGATGGTGATAAAGTTTTAATTACTCCTGTAACATCTCTTATTGCTCAAAGAATGGGAGATAGCAACTGGACTGAAACACTTTCAGATTCTATGAATTTTATTCACAACACTCTTGCAGTTCCTGTTTCAATTACAGAATTGAGCGATGAAGATGCACAAGTTTCAGCATTGATTGCAAAACTCTATTACACTTTACCAGAAGTTGATAGAGTGAATGTTTTTTCAGTTCTTTCAAAAACAGAAAATATTTCTACAACTGCGGATTTAGTTTCTCTTTTAACAGCAGATGAAAAATTTGTTGAAAGAGGAACTCTTCTTACTCACCAAATCAAAAAAATTGCAAATTCTGTAAAAATTGAATTAAGTGCTGAAGAAATTGCACAAATCAATATTATGGAAACTACTTTAGCAAAAATGATCGAATTTGATGGAAATCTTTCAGCTGTTTCAACAGTGGCGAATGATCATTTCGACCTAATTTTTGCTGAAGACAATTTAACAGTTTCTGATGAGGTTCTACTTCTTATTGCAAAATTTGCTGAAAATATTCGAGGCGATGTTGTTGATACTGCTAAAAATATTCAATGTATTCTTGAAAATGCTTCAGATAAAGATACTGCACTTCAAATCATTATTGAATGGTTAGAAGATAGAAAAGCTATTGATGGAAATTGCGAAACTCTTTTAGAACAAGTTGAAGAAGAGATTATTAAGAAAAGTTGTGATCCAGAAACTGAAGAGTATATTTCTGGTGAAGGATGTGTTGAAAAAGTTGTTTGTGAAACTGGATTTACTCTTGATGTTGAAACAAGAACTTGTGTTGAAGTTGTAAAAGATGCTGTAAATTCTCCAGAAGATGTTCCAGCACTGCCAAACACTTCACCATCTGTAATTGTCGAAGACACATTCCCATCAATTCCAAGTGAAACAGCTGTTTCAATGCCAACAGACGATGCACTCGATATGCCATCTGATGATGATTATAGTAATCCTTGGACAACAAGCGGAGAAATTAACGACACTGTTCCTTTTAGTGCAAACTAATTTCTTTTCCCCGAAAGGGGATTTGACAAATATGTGTTTTTTAGAGATAATACGGAAATGGTTGTAATTCTTTAAAAAAACTAACTCAAAATTTTCTACATTCCGCACACAATTAAAGGTAAATTTTTTATGATTGATATTTTTACTAAATTTTATACCCCTTTTTCTAGTTTGTAGTTTTAAGAGATCATTGATCTTTTAACGGTACAAACTCAATCTCAAAAGAGATTTTGTGCTGTAATAATGCATTGCAACCATAAAAAATAAAACAAGGTTTTTTTATGTTAAATAGTTTGAAATCAGGAAATCGTCTTCGGATAGATTTTTCAAAAACTCCACAAGAGATAAAAATTCCAAATCTTCTCCAACTCCAAAAAAGTAGCTATGAAAACTTTTTAATGATCGGAGATAATTTAAATGCTGATTACAGCATAGAGAAGGTTTTCAACTCGATTTTTCCGATTCACCACAAGGAAAAACTAACACTTGAATATTTGGGTTCTGAAGTTACAAAACCAAAATATACTGTTAGAGAATCAATGGAAAAAGGATTAACTTACTCAGTTTCTCTCAAGATTAAAATTCGTCTAATTATTTGGGATTACGACGAAGGAACTAAGCAGAAAATTGGACAGCGAGATAGCAAAGAGCAAAACATCTTTATCCGTGAAATTCCAATGATGACAGACAGAACTTCATTTATTGTTGGCGGAGTTGAAAGAGTTGTTGTAAATCAACTTCACAGAAGCCCTGGTGTTATTTTCAAAGAGGAAGAGTCCGCGACAACTAAAAAAATGGTTGCGACTGCTCAAATTATTCCAGATCGTGGTTCTTGGATTCACTTTGAATATGACTCAAAAGATATTCTTTACATGAGAATAAACAAACGGCGAAAAATTCCGATTACAATTATTTTCCGAGCTTTAGGTTATAAAAAACTTGATATTCTAAGAATTTTCTACAAATTCCAAAGAATTGAAATTGATCGTAAAAATGGTCGTTTCCTTATGGATTTAACTGAAGAGAATTTTTTAAATCGACGGTTTGAATTTGATTTGATGGATGACCAAGGAAATAAAATTCTTGATGCTGGTAAAAAACTTAGTAAAAGAAAAATCAAATCTCTGCTTGAAAAAGAGGGTGATATTAAAGTTGTCTATCCAATTGAGACACTTATGGAAAGATATATTGTTTATCCACTTACAAATGAAGATGGTGAAGTTGTTTATGAAACACTTACACAATTTGATAAAATTGAACTTGACGGAATTGTAAATAATGAAATTTACATTGTTGATGATTTAGATGAGAGTGTTGATTCTTCTGTAATTAATGCTTTTGTAGTTGATGATGAAAATTTGAAAGTTATGAAAAAAGAGGTTGAAGATACTCAATTTATTGATGCTAGTGAAAATGATTTAGCAATTCTCAGAATTTACAAAGTTATGAGACCTGGTGAAACATATCAGAGTATTGAAAAAGCTAGAGAGTATTTCTATCAACTATTCTTTGATCCAGAGAGATACGATTTGACTCAAGTTGGTCGGATGAAAATGAATCACAAACTTGGTCTTTCAACTCCATCTTACATTACAGTTTTAACAGCAGAAGATATTATTGTTACGGCTCAATATCTAATTAAAGTTAAAAATAAAATTGGACACATTGATGATCGAGACCACTTAGGAAATAGAAGAATTCGTTCAATTGGAGAACTTCTTGCAAACGAACTTCACAGCGGTCTTGTGAAAATGCAAAAAACAATCAAAGATAAAGTTCAATCAGGAAACACTCCAGTTTCAGAAATGATGCCTCACGACCTCATCAACAGCAAGACGATCACGAATACAATTACTGAGTTTTTCTCTCGGGGACAACTTTCGCAATTTATGGATCAGACAAATCCACTTTCTGAAATTACTCATAAAAGAAGACTTTCAGCACTTGGTGAAGGTGGTTTAGTAAAAGAGAGAGCTGGATTTGAAGTTCGAGATGTTCACCCAACTCACTACGGTAGGATTTGCCCAATTGAGACTCCAGAGGGTCAAAATATTGGTCTAATCAATACACTTGCAACTTATGCAAAAGTAAATACTCACGGATTTATTGAAGCTCCTTACAAAATTGTAAAAAATGGGGAAATCACAAACGAAGTTGTCTATTTAACAGCGACTCAAGAAGAGGGACATGTTATCGCTTCTTCTTCAAATAAGATTTCTGAAGATTTAAAAAACTTCCAAGAAGATTTTGTAGAAGCAAGACAAAATGGTGAGATTTCACTGCGAAAAGTAAAAGATATTACTCTATTTGACTTATCTCCGCATATGGTTGTTGGTGTTCGGGCTTCACTAATTCCGTTCCTTGAACACGATGATGCCAACAGAGCATTGATGGGTTCAAACATGCAAGCACAGGCAGTTCCTCTACTAATTCCAGAAGCTCCAATGGTTGGAACAGGTGTTGAAAAACTTGTTGCACGAGATACTTGGGCTGCGGTAAAAGCTGAAAGAGGTGGAATTGTTGAAAAAGTTGATGCAACAAATGTCTATATTATGGGTGAAGATGAAGATGGTGCTTTTATTGATCACTATGATTTACAAAAGAATTTCCGAACAAACAACAACACATCATTTACTCAAAAAACAACTGTAAAAGTTGGGGATAAAATTGAGGCGGAACAAATTATTGCAGATGGTGCATCAATTGACCGAGGTGAATTGGCTATTGGTAAAAATGTTCTTGTTGCACTTATGCCTTGGAATGGATACAACTTTGAGGATGCGATTGTTGTTTCTGAAAGAATTATTCGGGAAGATGTTTATACTTCTGTTCATATTTACGAACACAGCATTGAAGCAAGAGAGTTAAAACATGGAATCGAAGAGATTACAAGAGACTTGCCAAATGTAAAAGAGGAACAAATTACACATCTCGATGAGGTCGGAATTGTAAAAGTTGGAACTCATATTAAACCAGGAATGATTCTTGTTGGAAAAATCTCGCCTAAAAAAGAGATGAGACCTACTCCAGAAGAGAGATTAATTCGTGCTATTTTTGGTGATCGTCAAGGTCATATTATGGACAAATCTCTTGTTGCAAAACCTTCAACTGAAGGAATCGTAATCGATGTTAAAGTTCTCACTAAAAAAGGTTATGAGAAAGATACTCGAGCTTTAGAACTTGAAAAAGCAGAAAGAGACAAATTAGAAAAAGAACATGCTGATAAAATTGACATGCTTGACCGTGAAGAGATGTTACAGATTTCTGCGACTCTTTCAAAACATGAATTAAGCAAACCGATCACTTTTAACGGCACAAACTACGGAATTGGTGAAAAAGTTCCTCACTCCGAAATCATGGGTGCAAATAGATTTTCACTAAATTCACTTTCAAAAGGTTTCAAACGAGACATCACAAAAAGTTACGAGAAAATTAAACACTATTTCCAAGCTGAAAAACAGAAACTTGTTGAAGAGCATGAAGAGAAAATTACAATTCTTGAAAAAGATGACATTCTTCCAAATGGAACAATCAAAAAAGTTCTTGTTTATATCGCAACAAAACGAAAGTTAAAAGTTGGTGATAAGATGGCTGGACGGCACGGAAATAAAGGTATTGTTTCTAATATTGTTCCTGAAGTTGATATGCCATATCAAGAAAACGGTGAACCTGTTGATATTGTTTTAAATCCTCTTGGTGTTCCATCTCGGATGAATATTGGGCAAGTTCTTGAAATGCACTTAGGAATGGTTGGAAAGAAACTTGGTCGACAGCTTGAAGAAACTTTTAAAGAGAAACAGGCTGATTACATTCAAGATTTACGAAACAAGATGATTGCAATTGCTGATATTTCGAGATACATGGGTGCAAAAGAGTTTTTAGCAAATATTTCTGATGAAGAGTTCCTAAAATATGCTCGAGACTGGAGTAAGGGAATTAAATTTGCCACAACTGCTTTCGAGGGTGTAAATAGAGAAGAGTTTGCAAAACTTTACGAATTGGCACAAATGGATAAAGATGGTAAGTCTGTTCTATTTGACGGTCGAACTGGTGATCAAATCAAAGAGCGGGTAAATGTTGGATATATGTATATCTTAAAACTACACCACCTTGTTGATGAAAAAGTTCATGCTCGTTCAACTGGAACTTATTCACTTGTTACACGACAGCCAGTTGGTGGAAAAGCTATGTTTGGTGGTCAAAGATTTGGAGAAATGGAAGTTTGGGCATTGGAAGCTTATGGTGCTTCAGCAACATTAAAAGAGATGCTTACAATTAAATCAGATGATGTTGATGGACGAATGGATGCCTACAAAGCTATCACAAGAGGTGAAACAATTCCTAAATCTGGTATTCCTGAAACACTCTATGTTTTGACAAACGAATTAAAATCTCTCGCTCTTAATGTTGAGATTATCAATCGAGAGCCAGAAGAAACAGAATCTTTAAATCACGGAGAGTAGAATTGAAAAAAAGAGAATTTAGAGATATTAAAGAGTTAAGATTTAGTCTTGCTAGTCCCGAAGTTATTCGGGAGTGGAGTTTTGGGGAAGTTAAAAAACCTGAAACTATCAACTACCGAACTCTAAAACCTGAAAGAGATGGACTTTTCTGTTCAAAAATCTTTGGACCAACAAAAGACTACGAATGTCTTTGTGGAAAATTCAAAAAGATGAGATATGACGGTCGAGTTTGTGATAAGTGTGGTGTTACTGTTACAGAAGCAAAAGTTCGTCGAGAGAGAATGGGACATATTGAACTTGTTACTCCAGTTGCTCATACTTGGTATGTTTCATCTTTACCAAGCCGAATTGGAACACTTCTTGGTGTAAAAATGAAAGACCTTGAGAGAGTTCTTTACTACGAAGCTTACATTGTTATTGATGCTGGAGAAGAGGCATATTACGACACAGAGCAAACACAAAGAGTTGCACGATACGATATTTTAAATGAAGAGCAATTTAGAGAACTTGAAAAGAGATTTGCTGTTTTTGGTTTCCGTGCAGAAATGGGTGGAGAAGCAATTAAAGAACTTCTTGAAAAGATTGATCTTGTTGAATTAAATGATCAAATCAAAGAAGATATGTCTTCAACAAAAAGTGAAGCAAAACGGAAAACAATGGTAAAACGGCTGAAAGTTGTTGAGGCATTTATCCAGTCTGACAATAGACCTGAATGGATGATGCTTACAGTTTTACCAGTTCTTCCACCAGATTTGCGACCACTTGTTCCACTTGACGGTAGTAAATTTGCGACTTCCGATGTCAATGATTTGTATCGACGAGTTATTAACAGAAACGACAGATTAAGCAGACTTATTCATAACGACTCTCCTGATGCGATTATCAGAAATGAGAAGAGAATGTTGCAAGAGTCAGTTGATGCACTTTTTGACAATGCACGACGAGCTAGTTCTGTAAAAGGTGCAAACAAGCGACCACTAAAATCTCTTTCTGAAATCATTAAAGGTAAGCAAGGTCGTTTCCGACAAAACTTACTTGGAAAACGGGTGGATTTCTCTGGTCGGTCTGTAATTGTTGTTGGTCCAAGCTTAGAAATGGATCAGTGTGGTTTGCCAAAAACAATGGCACTCGAGCTTTTCAAACCGCATGTAATCTCAAAACTACAATCAAAAGGTTATGCCTCAACTGTAAAACTCGCAAAAAGATTGATTTCAATTAAAGATACAGTTGTTTGGGAAGTTCTACAAGAAGTTGTTCATAGTCATCCAGTTTTACTAAACCGTGCTCCGACTCTTCACAAACTTTCAATTCAGGCATTTCATCCGAAATTAATTGATGGAAATGCAATTCAACTTCATCCACTAGCTTGTGCTGCATTTAATGCGGATTTCGATGGTGACCAAATGGCGGTGCATGTTCCTCTCTCATCTGAAGCTGTAACAGAAGCAAAAACTCTTATGTTGGCTTCTACAAATATTCTTTCACCTGCATCTGGAAAAGCGATTGCAATTCCATCTCAAGATATGGTTCTTGGAATATATTATATTTCACTTGAAAAACATGGTCTTCCTGGAGAGAATAAGCTTTTTGCAAACATCGACGAGATGGAAATTGCAATGGAACACAAAGCTTTAGATATTAGAAGTCGTATCAGAAGCAGAGTAAATGGTGTCGTTGTTCATACAACTCCGGGACGAATGTTGATTCACTCAATTATTCCAGATAGTATTGATATTCCATCAAATCTTTGGAATAAAACGATGAAGAAAAAAGCAATCGGTGCATTAGTTGATGCTGTCTTTAAAGAGGGTGGAGTTGCGGTTACATCAACTTTCTTAGACAAACTTAAAAACCTAGGTTTTCAATATGCTACAAAAGCTGGAATTTCAATTTCTGCGGATGACATTGTTGATACTGAAGAGAAAGAAGAGTATATTGCGGAAGCAAAAGAGGCAATTCGAGATGTCCAAAATCAGTTCTTAAAAGGTCTTCTTTCAGATCAAGAGAGACACCAAAAAACAATTGATATTTGGGAATCTACGGATAAGAAATTAACTCGAAAAATGATGGATAATTTCCGAACTGATAAAGGCGGATTCAACTCAATTTACATGATGGCTGACTCAGGTGCGAGGGGTTCTGAAAAGCAAATTAAGCAACTTGCAGGAATGCGGGGATTGATGTCAAAACCAGATGGTTCGATTATTGATACTTCGATTGTTTCATCATTTAAAGAGGGTCTGAATGTTCTTGAATACTTTATTTCGACTCACGGAGCTAGAAAAGGTCTTTCAGATACAGCACTTAAAACAGCAAATGCAGGATACTTAACAAGAAAACTTATTGATGTAGCTCAAAATGTGAAGATTGTTGAAGAGGATTGTGGAACTCACGAAGGTCTTGAAGTTCAAAGTATTGTTATTGGAGACAAAGTAATTGAATCTCTAAAAGAGCGAATTGTTGGGCGAGTTGTTATTCAAGATGTTATTGATCCTGTTACAAACGAAGTTATTTTTTCAGAAGGCAAACTAATTACACCAGAAGATGCACAAGTGATTGAAGATTCTGGGGTTCAATCCGTTGAAATTAGAACTGTAACAACTTGTAAATCAACAACTGGTGTCTGTTCAAAATGTTATGGAATCAATTTGGGTGAAGGAAAACTTGTCAAAAAAGGTGAAGCGATTGGAATTATTGCGGCACAATCAATTGGTGAGCCTGGAACACAATTGACAATGAGAACATTCCACACGGGTGGAACAGCACACTCAACTCAAGCAGAAAAAAATATTTTTGCAACAAAAGAAGGTTTCATTCGATACTACAATATTAAAATTCTTCAAAACAGCGAAGGAACAAATATTGTTGCAAACCGAAGAAATGCAGCAGTTCTTCTTGTTGAACCAAAAATTAAAGCTCCATTCTCTGGAAATCTATTTATTGAAACTTTCCACGATGAGGTTACTCTTAAAATTCAAAATGGTGAAGATGTTAAAAAATATCAGTTGAGAAAAAATGACATTGCAAAACCTACTGAACTTGCTGGAGTTGGCGGACAAATTGAGTCAAAATTCTTCTTACCTTATGAAAATGGAGATTTCATTGAAGAGGGTGAAAGTATTGTTGAGCTTATTAAAGATGGTTGGAATGTTCCAAACCGAATTCCTTATGCTTCTGAAATTTTTGTTGAAGATGGTGAGCCAATTACTCAAAATATCAAAGCGAGTGAAAATGGAAAAGTCAATTTCTATGTTTTAGAGGGCGATCATCTTGTTCCTATTTCAAAGAAAAAAGGTGATACAGTTACAAAAAAAGGTCTTTTCGCTGTTATTTCTGACAAAGAAAATCGTGAAGCAATTCGACACTATATTGCCCGAGGTTCTAAAATTGAAGCTGATGAGTTCCAAATGGTTTCTGCTGATGACCTCATCGCATCTTCACCAAGAGAAGGTCAAGTTAAAATTGTTGAGTGGGATCCATATAACGATTTAATTATTGCGGAGACTGGCGGAACTGTAACTTTTGAAAACTTTGAAGTTGGTAAAAATATAACAGAGAAAAAAGACCCAACAACTGGTTTAACAAATTCTGAAGTTGGTGAAAATATCTCTATTGCAAATATCCCAACAATTGTTCTTGCTCCTGAAAATGGTGGCGACCTTATCAGATACCAACTCTCTTCAAAAGCTGTTGTTTCTGTTCGTGAGGGCGAACCAATCGAACCTGCTCAAATCATGGCAAAACGAACAAAAGGTGTTTCTAAAACAAAAGATATTACTGGGGGTCTTCCTCGAGTTACAGAACTCTTTGAAGCTAGAAAACCAAAAGATCTTGCTCAACTCTCTGAAATCGATGGTGTTATCTCATTTGGAAAAATGCTAAGAGGAAAAAAACGAGTTGTTGTTAGCAACGAAGCAACTGGTCAAGTTCGAGAATTTATGATTGATAAAAATCGGCAAGTTCTTGTTCATGAGGGTGAATTTGTCCATGCAGGTGAACGACTTACAGATGGAACAATCTCTAGCCATGATATTTTAAATATTCGAGGTGCAAGAGCTTTACATCAATATTTGATTAGTGAAATTCAGCAAGTCTATAAAAACCAAGGGGTTGATATTGCAGATAAACACATCGAGGTAATCTTCTCTCAAATGTTGCGACAAGTTCAAATTGAGGATAGTGGAAACACAAAACTCATTTACGGAGATATTATCAGTCGAACTCGATTTAACAATGAAAACGGCTTTATCATTAAACGAGGTGGAGAACCAGCAGTTGCAAAACCTATTCTTATGGGTATTACTCGAGCTTCAGTTGGTGCGGATAGTATTATTTCAGCAGCTTCTTTCCAAGATACAACAAAAGTTCTTACAGAAGCAGTTGTCTCACAAAAAGTTGATGGCTTAACTGATCTAAAAGAGAATGTAATTATCGGTAGAACAATTCCTGTTGGAACTGGTATCTACAAAGATAACGAAATCACAGTTAGACCAAAAAAAGCTTAATTTAAAACTCATTTAGCGGGATTTTTTCCCGCCAACAAAATTATACTTTTGAAAGAGAATCTGCAAGAGTATTTTTATCTCTTCTTATCCAAGAAATTGAAAAATTCCCCTTCTTAAATCTATCTTTTGCAATCTCTGAAAATGGTTTTAGATTTTCTGCTTTTACTTTCCATCGTCCAGAAACCTGCTCAACAACAAGTTTTGAGTCTCCAAAAATTTCCATTTTTTCAACTCCATTTTTAAGTGCCGTTTCTAAAAGAAGAATAAGGGCAAAATATTCAGCTTCATTATTTGTTCCTGTGCCAATAACTTCTCCCCGTTGATATATGACCTCATCGCTACTATTTAAAATTGCAAAACCAACTCCAATTTTTCCAGGATTTCCAGAGGAAGCTCCATCAAAATATCCAAAATACTTTTCTGTTTTTGAAAATTTATCCACTTGTTCAATTTCTAAATTTTGTAATTTGCTATTTCTTCTGTAAAAATCACTCAGTTTTTCTGCTAAAATCATTCTAATTCCCCATATTTTTCTATCAATTTTTTTGACGAATTGAGTTTAACACAACAAGCAGACTTGAAACACTCATAGAGATTGAAGCAACAAGCGGAATTACATATCCAGCCATCGCAACAGGAATTGTAATCGAATTATAAATCAAAGAAATTCCTAAGTTTTGTTTTATGAGTCCGAAAGTCTTTCTTGAAATCTTAAAACTTTCGTAAAGTGAAGAGATTCCACTATTTTGCAAAACAACATCTCCAACTTCCATTGCAATATCTGTTCCGCTTCCCATTGAAATCCCGACATTTGCTTTTGAGAGTGCCAATGTGTCATTGACTCCATCACCGACCATAACAACATTTTTGCCCTCTCTCTGTTTTGTTTCAATAAAATCTAATTTATCCTCTGGTCTAAAGTCATATTCCCAATTTGCGATTTCAAGAATTCCCGCGACTTTTCGCACAGCATCTTTATTATCTCCACTCAAAATCTGAACTTCGACACCCATTTTTTGAATTTTTTCAATCGTCTCTTTTGCACCATCACGAATTTTGTCTTCAAGTTCAAAAAGTGCAACTACCTCTTTTTCGATTGCAAACCAGAGATGACTTTTTTCACTAATTTCTGGAGAGTAGATTTCATTTTCTCGGAGAAAAAGCCCACTACCTGCAAAAATCTTTTTTCCGTCAAATTCTGCTTCTAAACCTTTTGCGGGATGGATTTTTAGATTTTTGATTTCGACTTTTGTTGGATTTTTTAGAAATTTAGAAACACCAATAGAAATTGGATGTTTAGAAGTTTCTAGGAGTGAATACAGAATATTTTGATCAAACTCGGCGAACTTTTTAAAATTGCTAACTTCAGGTTTTCCTTCGGTGATTGTCCCCGTTTTATCAAGTGCTAAAAAGTCAGCTTTTGCCATAGTCTCTAAAAAAGATGCTTCTTTAAAAAGTATTCCACGATTTGAACCAAGTTTTAAACCGACAAGAGTTGCTATTGGAGTTGCAAGAGCTAAGGCACATGGACAAGCAATTATCAAGACCGAAACAGAAATTATAAATGCTGTTTGAAAATCATTTGAGTAGAAGAACCAACCCAAAAAAGTTAAAAGTGAAAGTGAGAGGATAGCAATTGAGAAAGCACCCGAAAGCCTATTTGCTAAATTCTCTATTTTCGGTTTTTTGTTCATGGAATCTTCAAGAAGTGAAACAAGTCGGGAAATATGAGACTCACTCTCCTCTTTTAAAACTTCAACTTTTATAAATCCGTCACTTAAAAGAGTTCCAGAAAGAACCTCATCTCCAACTTGTTTTGAAATCGCATCACTTTCTCCCGTAATTGTTGCTTCATCAAGAACTCCATTTCCGTCAATAATTTTTCCATCGACTCCGACTCTTTCACCAGTTTTAATAACAACAACATCTCCAATTTTCAACTCTTTCACTGAAACTCGTGTTCCGTCCAAAAGCTCTACTTCTGTTGGTCTGTATTTGCCGATGAGGTCTAGGCTTTGTGAAATTCCCCTTTTTGAAAGAAGTTCTAAAAATTTTCCAATTAGAATAAATGTGATAATCATTGCGACCGAATCGAAGTAGGCTTCTCCAAGTTCAAAAACAGTTATGTAGATCGAGTAAATGTAAGTTAGCAAAGCCCCAGATGCCACCAAAATATCCATATTTACAACACGATTTTTCAATCCGTAATATGAGCCTTTGAAAAAAATCCAACCCGAATAGAATAGAACTGGTGTAGCTAAAATCCATTCTGCCACATTTAGAATAGTTTTGATTTCCTGTTCAATTCCCGTGAAATATCCCGTGTAAAGTGCAATTGCAATCCACATGATATTCATCACCCCGAAAATCCCAACAGCTAATCTCATGTAGTAGTCTCGTCGTTCTTTGTCCAATTTTTCACCCTGCTCACTTGCCTTGAATGGAGAAGCATCGTATCCGATTGAACGAATTGTGTCTATGATTTTTGAGAGTGGAATTTCCGACTTGTTAAAAACTATTTTTGCTCGATTTGTCGAAAAATTTATATTTGCTTCGATGATTCCGTCGGTTTCGTATAAAATTTGTTCATTCAACCAAACACAAGCCGAGCAGTGAATTCCCTCAATATGAAGTGAGACTTGAAAATTTCCATTCGGCAACTCTTTTACAAATTCATCATAAAAACTTTGTGAGTCGAAAGTCCCACTATCTACTAAATTCTCTTTTGGTGGTGCTAGTTGCTTCTCCCCAACTTTTGAGTAGTAGCTTCCCAAATCCTTACTATTTATTAAGTGATAGACACCTTGGCAACCTCCACAACAGAAATTGAGATCGCCATCTTTTATCATATGCTGTTCAGGAAATTCCAAATTGCAATGAGAACATGAAACATTCATATTTTAACTTTCAAATTTTTTGTAAATCCTACCATTTTAAAATTGTTAATTGTCCTGAAACAAGTTCAGGACTATTTAAGCATGAAGTGGGAATTATTAAAGCAATAAGCCCAAGTTGTCATTTCCGTGCCTGACACGGGAATCTTCACCATTTTGAGAAGATTGTCGGATCAAGTCCGATCTGACAATCCTCTAAAAAATGACAAATTAGACTTTTATGCTTAAAACTGTTTGAAAAAAACGGAATCGATACCTAAACAAATTCGGCACAAGCACTTTAGTCTCGTTTTACACAATGCAGGACTAAAGTCATAATTCTGAAATAAAAACTCTGTGTGTCAAAAATCCTTACTATTTATTAAGTGATAGACACCTTGACAACCTCCACAACAGAAATTGAGATCATCTTTTATCATATGCTCTTCTGGAAATTCCAAATGGCAATGCGAACAGGAAACATGCATTCTGCACCTCCGATTTTTCTAAATCTCATCATTTTAAGTACGATTTTTAATTTTTATTTGAAAGATAATGAATTGAGCTGAAATGAATTTGGCACAATAGTCGGATACCGTTTCATGCACGGCACAAACTTGATCCGACAGTCTTCAGCAAATTAAGAATGAATAAAAAGTTTAATTAAAGAATTATGAAAATTTGCCACTTGAGTTGATGGAATTTATTTCCAATTTCCAAACAAAACTCTTTTCCCGATGAGATCGGTCTCCAAATTCCATTTTCATCTCGGAATTGCAATCCTTTTTTCTCTAAAATCAAGTTGATTTCTGCTCCAGACATTCCCGTCATTTTTCCAAGTTCCGTCGGTAAAAAATATGAGTTTTCAAAATTCTTTCCAAGTTTTTCAAGTAGAGATTCATCGGTTTGATTTTTGTGCAAAGTATCAAGTTCAATTTGTCCGATTAGATTCAATTGTCAAAATTTGGATTCCAACTTCAACAATTTCTAAACTTTTTTGCGGAGTCAATTTTTCAGTTTCAATTTTTTTCTCAATCGAATACGAACCAGTTTTACGAATTTCTGGTAGGACTTCACGAGTTACCCACTTTTTAAAATCTTTTGCATTTGGTAATTTTGAGCCGAGAATAGAAGTGTAAAGTCCCCATTCATTGATAATTGATAAAAGTCCTTGATTTCCAAAAAATTCATCTGGAATAAACGAAGCACTTTTACGGGGGATCGTTTTATTTTCGTCGTCATCAAGTCTTTCAACCATTTTATTTGTTCGGCTGTATCCCAAAATATCGGAAATCTGTTTTGCAATAAACCAAATTCCACCATTTTCATCTAAAAAAACAGAGATATTATTTGAGTGAAAATCAAAGTTCAGAATATTCTCTTTTGATATAATATTCAAACTAATGTCCTTTGTGTATTAGGTTGTGCAACAAAAAGAAATAGTTTTGACGGATGGATTCTTTCTGTTGCTGTTTGTAATTTATCTAAAAATACAACCGTAAGTATAAATTTAAAATTCTTTACAATAGCTTAAAAAGTAAATTTATTTTAGTTAAATACAAATTTAATAGAGTAGTTGGAAGGTTTTTTTGTGGGATATATCGAACTTAAAAAAACTCTAAAAGTTTTAAGAATTAGAATTAAAGATTTGGCAATTTTATTGGGAATGACCGAGCAAGGGATATTTCGATGGAAAAATTCAGAAGTTCCAAAGCACATTATTGAATATTTAGATGTTTTAACAAGATTACCAATTGAAGAGAGAGAAAAATATTTAGCTGAAAAGTTAGCAAATTGAGAAGTCCTGAAATGAATTCAGGACAACAGATTTTATTCTCATTATCGGACACCATATCAAATATGGTACGAAGTTCCACTTTGTCATTGTCGGACTCGATCCGAAAATCTTTGCAATTAAAGAATTGTTAAAATTTGCCACTTGAGTTGATGGAATTTATTTCCAATTTCCAAGCAAAAC
>AKKQ01000011.1 GCA_000276965.1 Thiovulum sp. ES
TAATTGCTGAAATTTTTTCATCAAGTTTTGCAATCTCTTCAGAGTAATCTTTAGCTTCAGGAATTGTGATTTCAGGAATTTTAATCGCAGAAATTTGCTCTTTTAACTCAAAAATTTTTGAAGAGTAATCGACTGTTTCAGGAATAGTAATCGCTGAAACTTTTTCATCAAGTTTTGCAATTTCCTTGCTGTAATCTTTGTTTTCAGGAATAACAATTGCCGACACTTTTGATTTTAAATCGTCAAGAAAAGTATTGTTATTTTCCTTAACAAAAGTTAGTTCGTCTTGAACTGCTTTTAACTTGCCAAGAACATTCAAGACAAGAATGAGAAGAAGCAGAGAAACTGCAACACTAGCCATACCAGCATATTCTAGAATTTGAGATAATTCCATCTAGTTTTTCCTTAAAATTTTGTTTAATAGTTTATCAAAAAGTTTTTACTTTTTAATAATGTTTTAAGATTCAAAAATCTAGATTGGAAATTTTTTGGTTAAGAAAATGGGAAATTTCCCGTGAAATACACGGGGTTTTTTGATTATTGCTCTACTGCAAAAGCACCTTTTTTTGGTCCAGAAGTTCCACAACACTGTTTATATTTTTTACCACTTCCGCAAGGGCAAGGATCATTTCTTTTTGGATTTTTCTCAGATTTAATTGGAGTTTTCTTATTTTCTTCAGCTCGAATCTCATTCTGCTTTTCAGCAATTTTCTTTTCAGCTTCTCGTTTTTCAATAAACTCTTTACTCTCCTCTTCAGCATTTCCACCAAATTGAATAAGTTGTAAAGTTTTGATACTCTCAAATTTCATTGTGCCAACAAGTTCGTTGAAAAGATGAAAACTCTCTTTCTTATATTCCGTAAGAGGGTCTTTTTGATTATAACCTCGAAGTCCAATACCAGCTTTTAAAATATCCATTTGATGTAAATGTTCTCGCCAAGCTTTGTCAAGAGTTTTCAAGTAGAATTCTCGCTCAATGTTTTTCTTGATCATTTTGTCAAGTCTTTCCATCTTTTTCTCATATTGAGTTTCGATTTTTTCAAGAACAAGAGTTTTGATTTCACCCGCATCTAATTCAGAAACATCAGAATTTTGAATATCTAATTTGAGTTCCTCTTTTAAACTGCCGACAAATCCCTCAATATTGTAATCCTCTTTTGGGAGACCTTCAAAAACAGAATAGCTTTTCATGAGAACTTGCAAATATTCACGACGATTTTCAGAAAGTTTTGTTTCAATGTCGTAATTCCAATCAAGTAGCTGATTTCGGAATTTGAAAACTACTTTTCTCTGCTCATTTGAAACATCATCATATTGAACAACATGTTTTCGATGTTCAAAGTGCATTCCCTCGACTCGTTTTTGTGCTCGTTCAACAGCTCTTGTAACCATGCCAGATTCAATATGTTCGCCCTCTTCAATTCCTAGACGATCCATAATTTTCATGATTCGGTCGCTACCAAAAATTCGGAGTAAATTATCTTCAAGACTAAGGAAAAATTGAGTTTCACCTGCATCACCTTGCCGACCTGCTCGACCACGAAGTTGATTGTCAATTCGTCTATTTTCATGTCGTTCAGTTCCAAGAATGAAAAGACCACCAAGTTCTAAAACACCTTCACCGAGTTTAATATCAACACCACGACCAGCCATATTTGTTGCAATTGTTACCGCACCTTTTTGACCAGCTTTTTTGATAATTTCACCCTCTTTTTCGTGATTTTTAGCATTTAAAACATTGTGAAAAATCTTTTCACTTTTTAAAATTTTATGAAGTTGCTCACTCTTTTCAATAGAAGCAGTTCCAATTAAAATCGGTTGCCCTTTTCCATGAACCTCTTTCACTTTTTTGATAACGGCATCAAACTTTTCTCGCTCTGTTTTGTAGATGAGGTCGTTTTGATCAATTCTTGTAATAGGAATATTTGTCGGAATTGAAACAACATCCAAATTGTAGATTTCAGCAAATTCAGTCGCTTCAGTTTGAGCTGTTCCCGTCATTCCTGCCAATTTGTCATACATTCGGAAATAGTTTTGGAAAGTGATGTCGGCGAGAGTTTGAGACTCCTCTTTTACCTGAACACCCTCTTTTGCCTCAAGTGCTTGGTGAAGTCCATCAGAGTATCGTCGTCCGTCAGAAAGTCGCCCCGTGAATTCATCAACAATTACAATTTGTCCCTCTTTTACAACATAATCAACATCGGCAACAAAAATATAGTTTGCTTTTAGCGACTGGTCGAGGTGGTGCGAAAGAATTGCATTTTCTGGACTATATAAATTATCGACTCCAAAAAGCTCCTGTGCTTTCTCAATTCCCTGATCTGTAATTAAAACAGTTCGATTTTTTTCATCGACATAGAAATCTTCAGTATATTTTTCAGGGTCTCCAACTTTTTCAGGCTCAATTTTTTCACCTTTTAAGAGACTTTTTGCAACTTTATCCGCAGTTGTGTAATTATCAAGTTTTCGGTCAATTGGTCCAGAAATAATTAGCGGAGTTCGAGCTTCGTCAATTAAAATTGAATCGACCTCATCGACAATAACAAAATGGTGTTCTCTCTGAACCATTTCGTCTTTTGAATATTTCATATTGTCTCGGAGATAGTCAAAACCAAACTCGTTATTTGTTCCGTATGTTATGTCTGCCCAATATTGCTCTTTTTTTTCATAGTCGCTCTCAAATTTTTCAGTAATTGTCCCAACTGTTAAGCCCAAAAACTCATAAAGTGCTCGCAACTCTTCAGCATCTCTTTTTGCCAAATAGTCATTTACCGTAACAAGATGAACACCTTTTCCTGTCATTGCATTTAAAACAATTGGCAAAGTCGCAACAAGTGTTTTTCCCTCACCCGTTTTCATTTCCGCAATTCGACCTTCGTGAAGAGTCATACCCCCGATAAGTTGAACATCATAATGTCGCATTCCTAGAACTCTTTTACTTGCTTCTCTTGTAATTGCAAATGAATCATGTAGAACTTCATCAAGTTTTTTTGTTCCGCTTTTTACAGCTTCTCGTAGTTCAGAAAATTTATTTTTGAGTTCATCATCACTTAATTTTGAATAGGTATCTTCAAGTTGATTTATTTCATCAACTCTTTTTTGATACTTCTTCAGTTCTCTATCATTTTTAGTTCCGAAAATCTTCCCAAAAATAAATAGAAAAAAGTGAGCTATTTTTCTAAAAAAATCCATCAATCCCCTTAAAAATTTATTAAAAGTGTAGCGAAAATTAAAGATAAGAATATTTTAAATTAAAAACAAATTCACCTTAATTCCGTAAAGTTGCTATCACAATTTAGTTTTGATTCTTTTTGATAAAATTTGAATATTCTTATAAGGAGAAACATTTATGAAAACTGAAGAACTTCTACAAGCACTTTACAAGATAAGTTTAGAAAATAATAAAATGCTGAAAACTCTTTTGGAAGATGACACAATTACTCTTATTAAAGAGAGTAGTCATATGTTGAAAACTCTTTTTGAAGAAGATATTGTTGTGAAAACTGCACAGGAAAACAACAAATTACTAAAAACTCTTATTGAAGATGGTGTAAAAGTAAAAGATGGTAAAACAGAAAGTTCTCCAAAAGAGGACATGAAATTAGGCAAAGACCTTGAACCAAAAGTTGTTACTGGAGACAAAATTATTGATAAATCTGATTATGTTAGTGGTTGGACTGATGAAGAGACTGGTTTGACTTGGGAATTTAAATCTGAAGATAGAAGAAATACAATTTTAACTTTTAAAGAAGCTGAAAACTATCGAGATGAATTGAATTCTACAAAATTTTCTGGATTTGACGACTGGAGAATTCCGACACTGAAAGAATTGAAAACACTGATTACAAAAGAGAAAAATCTATTCTCATTTATAAAAGCACCACTTGCTAAAAATACGAATTACGGATATTGGACTTCTACAAAATACGATGCAAATTTCTTTATGATTGTTAATTTCCGAGCAGGAAAAGAGACAAAAAGCGAGAGAAACAATCTTGATTACATTCGGTGTGTTCGAGGACAACTTGAAGAATAGAACTTTTCTTTTTTTACTTTTCACAAATTTTCTATTTTCAGAAGAGATTTATCACAAAGTTGGAAATAAAAGTGTGAAGTATTTTAAGAGTGGAAACAGCTATTCTCTTTATAATGAAAACTTAGAAACAGATGGAACAATTCTAATTCGTGGAAAGATTGAAAATCCGACTGATTTCGCACAAAAATATAATTTAGAATTTTTAAAAAGAAATTCTACGGGAACTTTTCTGTTCCTGATTTTATCAGAAGATGAAATTATAGAAGTTTGCAATAAATTACAAAATTTAGACGATGTAGAAACAGCAGAACCAAATTGGAAAAGAAAAAGAGGTTTAAAATGAGAGATATTTTAATTACAGGCGGAGCTGGATTTATCGGTAGCAATTTGGCTCACAAACTACAAGAACTCTATCCAGAAACTAGAATTGTTGTTTTTGATAAATTTCGAGATGGAACAAAATTTGACACTTCCCATAATGAGAGATTTTTAGGTCATTTTAAAAACTTGATTGGATTTCGTGGTGAAATTATTGCGGGAGATTTAAGAAACAAAAGTGATTTGGAAAAATTAAAGAAATATGATTTTGGGACAATTTTTCACGAAGGTGCGGTTAGCGACACAACTGTTATTGATGAAAATTTTGTGATGGAAACAAACCTAAATTCATTTCACGACCTCATCGAGTTAGCAAAAGAGAAAAATGCTAAATTAATTTATGCATCAAGTGCAGGAACTTATGGTAATTCTCCAGCACCAAATAGAGTTGGCGAAGGTGAAAATCCTGAAAATGTTTATGGCTTTAGTAAATTGATGATGGATCGAGTCGCTCAAAACTCTGATTATAAAAATATTATTGGTTTGCGATATTTCAATGTTTATGGCGAACGAGAAAAATATAAAATGAATTCCGCCTCAATGATTTTTCAACTCCGAAATCAAATTTTAGAAACTGGTAGAGTTCGACTTTTTGAATTTGGTGAGCAAAAACGAGATTTTGTCTATATTGATGATGTTGTTCAAGCTAATCTTTTAGCGATGAGGTCTGATGCAAATGGAATTTTTAATGTCGGCAGTGGAATCGCTCGAACTTTTAATGATATTGTTGAAATTCTTCTCTCAGAAATGAAAGAGATTGTTGAAATAGAATATATAAAAAATCCTTACACTTTCTACCAAAATCACACCGAAGCGGATATTTCTAAAACTGAAAAGATTTTAGGCTATGAGCCAGAATTTTCTCTTGAAGATGGCATTAAAAAATACCTAGAATCCGACTTAATATAAGAAACATAAAATACACCTATTAAAAACAGTGTTAAATTTCCGATTTTTCACTGTTTTCACAAAATTCTCTTTCATTTACAAATTTTTTTTGCTATGATTTAATCATACAAATTTAGTATAAGGTAAATAAATGACATTCTTAAGTCCAGAATGGTGTGATGCTTATGTTGAAGCATGGAAAAACAATGAAGAGCTAAAAAAAGGTCTTAAAAAATTCACAGGAAACTTTGTTTATAGAATTAGTGATAAAGAAGAAGTTGCTCCACTTCAAGTGAATGTTGAAAAAGGTGAAATTACTTACCATGGTACTCTAAATGGTGACAAAATTGAATTTGACATGTGGGCTCCATTTGATGGTTGGAGACAAGTTGTTCAAGGTGAGCTTTCTGTTAAAAAAGCAATGATGGCTAAAGGTTTTGGATTCAAAGGTTCAAAAATTAAAGCTGCAATGTATATGGGTTCTTTTGAAAGAAGTATCAATATGATGGGAACAATCGAAACAGAATTCTAATTCGTTTTTTTCTCTTTATTTGTCGGGGAAACTCTTCCCCGATATATTTTAGTTTCCAGTCGGAAAACTCATTTTTTCACAAACCATTTCAACTTCATCATTTACAATATCAAGATATTTAACATAAAATTCCCGACCCATTGCTTCTGCTGAATATCTCACAACTCCAATTTGTTCAAAGCTGTTTTTACTAACAATTGAGATTTCACCAATTAACGGAGAAAGAACATCTGTTGTTTCTGGCATATAGAAAAGATTTACTGTTGTATGAACATTTTCACCATATTCAAAAGGGAAATTTCTTTCCAAATAGATATTTCTTGAAACAAGTGAAAGATTTAGATCCGACGGTAAAACTCCTGATTTTGCATCAAGTGTTGCAGTTAAATACTCATAACCCTCTTCATGAAGATTTATAGTTCCGCAATCAGCAAAACTGTAAGTAGAAGTTACTTGTGATTCTGATTTTAGGAGAATGTCATAAGCAACAGAACCTAAATAATTCCCCTCTTCATCTGATGCCTCAACTGTAACAACAATTGAATCTTCAGTTCCAGCAGTTCCAAAATCTGGTTTTGCTAATAGTGTATAAGTCAATCCTTCATCAGTCTCTTTAATAAAAACAGACTCGCCGCTATTATTTAAATAGTAATTTCCAATATCCCCACTAAAAGTAAAGTTGAGCTGAATTCCCTCTCTTGCACTCTTAACATAGATAGGAATTTCGCTTAATATTCCCTCTTTTAATTTTATAATTACACTCTCATCATCTTCATACTCAATACCATTTATTTCTGTATAAACAATTGGAGGAACAACTGTAATTCCAACTTTTTCGACATCTGCATGTCCAGAATTTTGAAGAATAAAAGATAGATCCTCTTCTCCACTCACTTCACCTGCTTTTATCGTAACAAGAAAAGTATCTGAATCTACAATTCTTTCAATATTTTCAACTGTTACATACTGTGGTAAGTTTAGAACTTGCGAAGTAAAATCATTGTCAAAATTTTCTGTCATGTAGTGTGAAGCTGTAAAACTAATTGTATGCTCTTCACCATAGATTAGAGTCAAATTTAAAGGAGTAGGGTAAGTAACTATCTCAAACCTGTAATCCATTTGATCAAGCGGAAAAGTCGGTGTTAAATCAACCGTGTCATTCTCATCAACCAAATCAGATTCATCAATTGTTAGATTTCCATCGACTGGAACAGAGTTTGGATTTCCATTTTGATCGTGATAATCTTTGATATTTACATCAACTCTGTATTCGACTTTGCTTTCAATCAATTGTCCAGTTGCTTCATCAATTGTAACTCTGTTTGCCTCAAGCAAAATTGTATCCATAAGAGTTCCATTAAATGGAATTTTGAGCGGATTGGTTGCACCAATTTCAACATCTGGATTTGATGCAAAATGCCAAGAGTAACGAACAGTCTCATCCTCAACTCTTGGAATACAAATCGTGTCGTCATATTTTGATTGGATAGAGCTTAAAAGCTGTAAAGATGGATCATCATACTCAACATAATATTCACGGAATTCCTGAAAACTTCTATTTTCATGCAGAGTTAAAAAGTTTTCAAAATCAACATTCATCTCAGAGTTGTAACGAATTTTTAAACTTGTTAAAAGAGAATCCATGCTTTCATCAATTCTGACATCAAGAAGCTTTGAGAATTTCTGAGTAATTCGTTGCCAAAGAAGAACATTTTCATCTTCAGTTGTGTTTAATTCAATATTTGGCAAGTCGTAATACTCTTTAAGAAGATCATAAAGTGTATTTCCACTTTCAGAAAAGATTTGTCTAAAATTTGTGAAACCACTATCTTCAATTTTTGACACAAAAGTGTGAAGACTGTTTTTATCATTTTCTGATTCTGCTAAGAATTTTGTATAGTAATAATCACTATTTTTTGTAAAAGTTTGACTCTCAACATCAAAATCATCTAGCATTGTTGATGGATCATCAACCATAAACTCTATAAATTTTTCAAAATTGTAAATCTTTCTTTCATAAGTATCAAGAATAAAAATAATTCCACCGTTATAATCGGCTCTTCTTGTATCAGTGTAATAACTTTTAAAAGCAGTTAATAGGCTTTTGTCGCCGAGAAAATATTTAAGCATATTTTGAAAATCAGTTCTGTTTAGAAGATTGTCAAGCTCTTTAAAATCTGGATCGTCATAATATTGAGATTGCAACTCTTTAAAGAGAGATTCCCAAGAATCATTTATATCAATATTCATAAGACGGGTGAAGTTGTCTTCAAAAGTCTCTTTTAAATAGATTATTGTGTCATTTACATCAATCTCATTTCCATAATCATCAGTATAAATATTCTCATAAATAGTTCCATAATAGTGGAAAAGAAGTGATTCGTAAGATTGATCAGAAAAACTAAAATTGTTTAAATCATCAATTTTATTTTCACAACCCCACTCGCCAAGAAGAGGAAAATCTCCATAAATAAGGGCTTTTGCAACAATTGATTCTTCATCAAAAGTGATATAGATATTATCAAGAATTGGAGCAAGAGAGACGGAGACCTCATCGCGAGGAGAATAGATTGAAAAAGTTGTTTCTGTCTTATCTTCAATTGCATTTGTTAAAACAAAACTGTTTTCGGAATAGACCATATTTCCGACATCACCAGAAAATTGAATTGAGACCTCAGCAGTTTCAGTATTTAAAGTTGAAAAATCAACACTTCCAGAAATTGAAGAATCAGAATTTAGAGTTCCATCAACTGGAGTAAAATTGAGAGAACTGTTTGTAACAATGCTCGGATCAGGAATTAGTCTCCAACTTAAAATATCATTGTTTGGATTTTTGAGAGTAAAAGTAATAGTTGTCTCTGTATCTCCCTCTGTTTGAACAACACTTTTTAATGATGGTTCTGAAATTTCAGAATCTTCATAAGAGACTTTGATTGGAATTGTTACCGATGAGGTCGAGGCTGTTAATTCTTTTGTGATGTTTCCTTCTAAAATTGTATAGCTATTTCCACTTTTTGCCTCTACTAAAAATGTTACATCTCTTTCAGTTGGAATTCCATAAAGCTCCAAACTCCAATTATTTCCGTCCTTAATCATATTCTCGCTATTGTAATAAGTTTCAGCACTATCAAAAACAGTTATCTCTATTCGTGAAATATCTTCAGAAGATATATTTTTTATTGCTCTTTTTGTTGAAACAGAAACAGGCAACTCTATTTTTGCTTCAATATCCACACTTGTAACAGTTGTGTTGCTACTACTATCACTAGAGCCACAACTATTCACAAACAGAAATATAATAATGGGTAACAGAAATTTCTGCATAAAAATCCTTAAGTTTTGAAATATCTAGTTAACATCGACTTTAAAAAAATTGCCTTAATTTATGGCTAATAACTTTGATAGTTTTTTGTTAGTCTTTTTCGCTAAAATCAAGTTATATTAAATAATTGGAGTTAAGTCGGTGGAACACCTATTTAAAACTGAAAACTGTGTCCTTTGTGATTTACACGATAATCACAATTTTCTTGTAAAAGAAGTCATGCTTTTTAAAGCAATCAGCGAATATATTGACCAAATTGATCTTGCTGTTGATTTAGGAATTGTTTCAAACATTTTTACACAACATCCTGATTTTTCAAAAGTATTAAAAAATTATTTCATTACAAAATTCTCTCCAGATTTTGAGGGCGACCGAAATAAAGAACTTAGCAAATTAGATGAAGAACTAGATAAATTTACAACTGTTGGCGAAATTTCAAATCTTATTATTAATGTTGTCAAAAACATCACACGAACAAACTATTTTCTTGACAAAGAGGGAATCGCTTTTAAACTAGAAGTCAAGCAATTCAAACATCTTTTGAGAGGTCTTCAGCCAAATCATGAAATTTTTGTTTATCACCCAGAATTCAAAGGTCTTCATTTACGAATGACTCATGTTAGCCGAGGTGGTTTAAGATGGAGTGAAAGAGGAGATTTCCGTGAAGAGATCAAATCACTTATGATTACTCAAGATGGAAAAAACTCAATTATTGTTCCAGCGGGAGCAAAAGGTGGATTTTTTATAAATCACTCTCGAGAAAATATTACAAAAGAGATGTTCAAAGATTTCTATTCAAAATTTATTCACAATCTTCTTGATTTAGTTGATAATAGAGTTGATGGAAAAATTGTGCCAAACAAAAAAAGAATTCTGAAATATGATGAAAACGATACATACTTTGTAGTTGCTGCGGACAAAGGAACAGCTCAAATGAGTGATGTTGCAAACGGAATTGCGGTAAGTAGAAATTTCTGGCTTGGTGATGCTTTTGCTTCTGGTGGAAGTAATGGGTATTCTCACAAAGATTTGGGAATTACAGCAAAAGGTGCTTTTGTTTCAACTGAGAGATTTTTCATTGAAAAAGGCATAAATTTCTATGAAACTCCAATTGCAGTAACGGGAATTGGTTCAATGAACGGAGATGTTTTTGGAAATGGAATTCTTTTAAGTGATAAATTTAAACTTGTTGGTGCATTTTCACATCGAGAAATTTTCATAGATCCAAATCCAAATCCAGAAAAATCGTTTGAAGAGAGAAAAAGACTTTTCAATAGTAGCAATGGTGCATGGAATCAGTATAATCGAGAATTGATTTCAAAAGGCGGTGGAGTTTTCCAAAGAAAAGATGAAAATATTCCTGTTTCTTCAGAAATGGCAGAAGTTTTTGGAATTGAGACTAAAACTATTTCAGGAAACGACCTCATCAGAAAAATCTTGACAGCAAAAGTTGATCTACTATTTAATGGTGGAGTTGGAACATATGTGAAAGCTTCGACAGAAGAAGACACAACAGTTGGAGATTATGGAAATTCGAAAGTGCGAGTTGATGCAAAAGATTTAGGTGCATTTGCAGTTTGTGAAGGTGGAAATTTAGGTTTCACTCAAAAAGGTCGAGTTGAATATGCTTTAAATGGTGGAAAAATCAATCTTGATGCAATTGACAACTCTGCTGGTGTAAATACTTCTGACCATGAAGTAAATATTAAAATTCTTTTCTCTCTCACAAATCTTTCAGATGAAGAAAAAAGCGAACTACTCAAAAAAGCTACCGATGAGGTTGTTGAAATTGTTCTTGATTCAAACTACAAACAAGCTCTTGGACTTTCACTTGATGAAGTTCGTGCAAAAACTCGCAAAGAGGATTTTGTCTCTGTAATTGGCATTTTAGAAAAAGAGTTACCGCAATTCAATCGTGAATATTTTGCAATTGCAGATGACGAAAATTTTGAGATGAACCGACCAAACTTATCTTTCCTTTTCTCTTACTCAAAAATTCTTCTTAAAAAGATTTTGATTCGAGATGAAGAAGAGGGAAATCTACTTGATAGCTTTTTCTCAACAGAATACATGCTTGACTATTTCCCGCCAACTTTTGATGTGATTAAAGATCATCAACTTCTTCACCCACTTGAAAGAGAAATTATCGGAACAGTTCTTTCTGACGGAATTATCAATTCTCAAGGTGTTACATTTATGAATCTTCTCAAAGATCACGGTGAAGATGAATTCCGAGACATCACAGCAAGATACCTAAAAATTGGAAAAACTGTAAATGCAAAAGCGATTAGAAAAGAGCTTGGAAAATCTGCTGAAACTTACGAAAAACTTGTTGAGTTTGAAGCAAAACTTTTAGAACATGAAAAAAGTTTAAGAGAGTTTGCAAAAGACTTTTAAAATAGTGAAATTGTTCCTGCATTCGCAGGAATAAAGACTAGATAATTGTTGAAATTTGCCATTTCAGTTGATTGAATTTATTTCCAATTGGATTCCAGTTTCAACAATTTCTAAACTTTTTTGTGGTGTGAGTTCTTCAGTTTCAATTTTTTTCTCAATCGAATACGAACCAGTTTTACTTATAACACAGGAAAAAGATAAATTTGTCATGTTCGAGCTTGACTCGGACATCTTCACGAAAAGAAGAAGATTGTCATGTTAAGCTTGTGCCGAACTTATTTCGGCATCGTTTCAGTGCCACATTCCATTCTGTTTCATTTGACATACTCCCCATAGCTAAAGCTAGGGGATTCTGTTTCATCGAGAAAAGCCTAAAAAAATAGGTCTTACTTCCTCTCCACAAGAGTTGATGCCCCAACTCAAATTTATATCCGAGATTTTACCCTTCGCGATATTTTCAATACAAATTATACATAAAATTATTTCAAGTGGATAAATCCACTATCATAATTTTAAAGCCTTATATCCCCATAGCTAAAGCTAGGGGCTTTACGGCTTGTTTTGGGTAAAGCAAAATCTCTTGATTAAAATCGCAATAACCGAGATTATTGTTATGATTATGGGTCAAGCTCCCCGAGTTAAATTTTTGAGGAAAATTCCTCTTGCTCCGTTAATGTCTCTATCCACAGAAAAATTATTACCTTTAATTATCTTTTTTGAACCAAGTTTATTATCAATTTCACCATTCCAAGATTTTGTTTTTGAAGTGTAGCTTTCATTCACATCAACAACATGTTTTCCGTATTTCTCGGCATACAATTTGAGCTTTAACTTAAATTTATAATGATTTAAATCAAGCATATTTCTTGCTGTAATTCGTCGTATTTTTCTTTCACCTTTTTTAGAGGCATCATCTATTTTAAAATAGCGGAAAGTTTTCCAAATAAGCTCAAATCTATTCCTTTTTTTAATTATAGCTATTTTGTCATGTTCGAGCTTTTCCTGAAACAAGTTCAGAACTTGACTCGGACATATAGTTGAGATTTTGCCGTATTTGTTATGGTATCTGACAATGTCAAAAAAAGTCAAATCCGACAATGATAATCCACATTCTCAATTTTAACCGTGAAGTTCTACATATTTACTAGCGACTTCTTTTGTCAATTCACGAATTTTTAAAATGTAGTTTGCTCTTTCTGTAACGGAAATCGCTTTTCGTGCATCAAGAATATTAAAAGTGTGAGATGCTTCCATACAATAGTCATATGCGACAAGTGGAAGATTTGCCTCAAGTGCTTTTTTTGTCTCTTTGCTTTTTGACTCAAATTGATGAAATAGCATTTCAACATCAGCAACTTCAAAATTATATTTACTAAACTCTTTTTCAGATTCTAAATGAATATCTTTGTAAGTTACGACCTCATCGCCATTTTTATTCCACACGATGTCAAAAACAGATTCAACACCTTGTAAATACATCGCAAGTCTTTCAGTTCCGTAAGTTATTTCCACCGAAACAGGATTACACTGAAATCCGCCAACTTGCTGAAAATATGTAAATTGTGTAACTTCCATTCCGTTTAACCAGACTTCCCAACCAAGTCCCCAAGCACCAAGTGTCGGAGATTCCCAATTGTCTTCCACAAAACGAATATCGTTATTTTTTGTATCAAGTCCGAGAAATTCCAAACTTTTCAGATAGAGTTCCTGAATATTATCCGGCGATGGCTTAATCAAAACTTGAAATTGGTAATAGCTACCAAGTCGGTTTGGATTTTCCCCGTATCGTCCATCTGTTGGTCTTCGCGACGGAGCTACATATGCTGTTGCCCAAGGTTTGCTATCAAGACTTCGTAAAAATGTGGCTGGGTGAAAAGTTCCAGCTCCCGCACTAATATCGTATGGCTGAACAATTGTACAACCCTCATTTTTCCAAAACTCTTGCAGTTTTAAAAGCATATCACTAAAAGTTATCATTTAGCTAATTCCTCAATCGCTTTTTCTAAACTTGCCATATCGGAAACAACGAGTGTTGGAATGCTTTTTACAATTCTTCGATTTAAACCTCTTAAAACTCCACCATGTCCAAACTCAATAAATAGATCAACCTCATCGGCAATATTTCTGATTGAGTCGCTATATTTCACTGGAGAAACAAGTTGTTTTGTCAAAAGTTCAATCGCTTCTTCTCGAGTGCTGTAAGGTTTTGCCGTAACATTTGAAACAATTGGAGTCCCAAAATTTTCACTCAACTTCTCTTCTAGCTCTTTTTGTAATTCACCAGTCGCACTATCCAAAAGTTCGCAATGACTCGCCACCGACATATTTAAAACTACACTTTTTTTAGCTTTTGCCTCTTTTAAATCTGGTTGGACACTCTCTAAATCTGATTTGATTCCCGCAAGAACAACTTGACCGTCAGAATTGAAATTTGCTCCCCAAACTTTTTTTCCATTTTCTCTCGCTGTTGCACAAACTTTTTCAACATTTTCATCAGAAATTCCAATAACTGCCATCATTCCCGCATCAACATTTTCACATGCTTCTTTCATCAATTCGCCACGACGATTTACAAGTTTCACAGCACTATTTAAATCCAATGCACCCGCAGAAACAAGTGCCGAAAATTCACCAAGCGAATGTCCTAAAAGATATTTTGGTTCGATTTCTGTTTTTTCTCTAAAAAGTTGGTATGCAATTTGACTCACAAGAAGAATTGCAGGTTGAGTAAATTCTGTTTTTTCTAAATCGCTATTTTCAGTAAAAAGGAGTTTTTGGAAATCAATTCCACTTTCCGCACTCGCTTTTTCAATTAATTCTTTTGCTTTTTCACTATTTTCAAAAAAATCTTTTCCCATTCCGACCGCTTGACTGCCTTGCCCAGGAAAAATAAATGCTACTTTTTTCAAGAAAACCCTTTTTTGAAATTCTATCAGTTTCATTTTTTTTGACATTGTAAGTAACAACAAATTTTGTCTCTTTAATTAGTCCTGTTTTTAAAATTCTATGCACCATTTCGCTGAAACTTAAATTTAAAAAGCAGGGGGATTACTGGAATCAAGGCTTTAGCCTTGCTTTGCAAAAAAACTCTTTAAGCTAAAAAGATTTCCGACTTAAATTAAAATTCCACATAAAACATAAAAATTGATAAAATCATGAAAAATAGAAAAGGTGATTTTTGGAAAACAAAGAAGAGAATCTAGTTAAAAAAACTTGCCGAGAATTGGGAATCACACAAAAAGAATTAGCAAAACTAACAGGTTTCAAAGAACAAACAATCAGAAATTGGAGTTCGACAAAAGAGTTTCCCGAATATACACAAGCATTTTTTAAAGTTTTAATTCAAAATAAAAAATATGAAGAAGCCCTTTTACATTTTACAAAATTTTCTGAAATTGTAAAGTCAATTTAAAAGTTTTTACTTTAAATCTACTATTTTTAACTAAATCCCTTTTTTTACAGTATAATTATTTTGCAGAACAATTTACACAAAGGAATTTAGTAATGGATATTATATCATTCACTTTTCAAGAAAACACAATCCGAACAATCGAAATCAATAATGAGCCGTATTTTATAGCAAAGGATTTGGCAAAAGTTCTTGGTCTAAAAGATAGCAAAGGAGCTATTCGAGATTTACGAAATAGATACATTGAAAACAACATAAATTTAGAGGGGGTGATTTTAACTCACCCCCTTAAAACAGAAGGTGGAATTCAAAATTTAACAGTTCTTTCAGAGATCGGTCTTTATGAATTTATCTTTGCTTCAAGAAAATCAATTGCTGTAATTTTCAGAAATTGGGTAGCCTCAGAAGTCCTGCCACAAATTCGTAAAACTGGTTCTTACTCGATTTCAAAAACTGATGAACCAGATTTAGAGAAAATCAAAAAAAGAGCTGAATTGATTCGTGTTGCTACGGAACTTGTTTTAAATTACAAAAAATCATATTTTGAAATTGGAATCACTCGACCTGAAGAACTCGGAATTACTGTAAATAAAAGTGTGGCAAAAGATACAACTGTGGATTTTTTGGAAATTGCTGAAAAAAAAGGACTTTCAACAATTGAAAAATATTACACTGTTACCGAACTTTGCGAAATTGTGATGAACGGCGATTTTTCAGAAGAAGCAAAAAAACTTGTTTCGACAAAAAAAGGCGATAAACCGCGACCGCAAAACCTGAACAAACTTTTGGAAAAATTGGGTTTTCAAGAAAAAGAAGATGATATTTGGAAAGCAACAGAAAAAGGAAAAAAGTTTTCTGATTTTGTGCAAAACAAATCAAAATATTCGGAAAAAACTGTTTTTCACACAGTTTGGAAAAAAAGAGATTTTGAACAAACTTTTTTAGGTAGAATTTTTTTAAAAGGATAATTTTTGGAACTTTTTTCAGAACTAGAAAAAATTTTAGAAATAGAAAATGCCGAACAAAAGTGCCTTACTTTTGATAAATTTTATTTAGAATATAAAAACGGAAATCTTTTGGAAAATCACGAAATGGAAATCCAGAGTTTTCAAAAACCATCATATCAAAAAATGCTAGATGTTGTTTTACCGTCAAAAGTCAAAAGTCGCCGAAAATTAAATACGATTGAGGGACAAGCTTCACTTTTGCACTCGATAATTCATATTGAATATTCCGCAATTGATTTGGCACTTGACCACTCGTATCGATTTCGGAATTTGCCAAAATCATATTATGATGATTGGTTAGAAGTGGCAAAAGAGGAGATTTCTCATTTCCGAATGTTAGTTTCTCTTTTGGATGAAATCGGATTTTCATATGGCGATTTTCCTGTTCATGATAATTTGTTTCTTGCTTCTAAAAAAACTGAAAACAGTTTAGCCTCTCGAATGAGTGTTGTTCCGCGATTTTTAGAGGCTTCTGGACTCGACTCAAATCCGCTAATTATGGAAAAACTGAACAGCATAAATACAGAATTTACTCGAAAAATTGTTGATGCACTTCAAATAATTTTGGATGAAGAGATTTCCCATGTTCAAAAAGGGGATAAGTGGTTTGAGTTTGCTTGTGAAAAAGAGAATTTTACAAAAGAGTGCTACTTTTCACTTGTGAAAGATATTTATCCAACGGCATTTGACAAAGGCAAAAATATAAATCGAGAGGCAAGAGAGAATTCAGGTTTTTCAGAAAAAGAGTTAGATTTTATTTCAGGAGATGGCGGAGAAATTCCAATTTGTAATCGCTAGATTTTCTCCCAAAAAGGGAGATGGATTTTAGTATCCAGCACTTTTATAGATTTCGTATCTTTTTGAGACTTTTTCCAAATAGTGCTTAGTTTCATCCCAAGGTAAATCTTTTAGGAGTTTCTCTTTGACTTCCTCTGGACTCATCTTATTTATAGTTCGTGAAGCAACTCGGATATTTGTTTTTCCAGTAAATGCTTTTGCGACATTTCCCGCACCTGTGTTATATGCAGCAATTGTGGCATAGAGTCGGCTTTCAGGATTTGTGATACTTTTCAAATATCGGTAGTAGAGAATGTGTAAATATGCTGTTCCCATTTCAATATTTTGAGTACTGTTAAAAAGATAAGAACCTGGTAGAACTCGCTTCTTTTTATAAACCATGTAATAGGCATCAATACCCGCACTTCTCGGAACAACTTGCATTAAACCATAAGCAGGAATATGCGATTTTGCCATTGGATTAAAAGAGCTTTCAGAATGCATAATTGCGAAAACAAGAGCAGACTCAATTTTAAACTCTTTTGCATATTTATTTGCATCTTTTCGGAATTTACTTGCTCGTTTTACAGGAAAGTTTTTTGGAAGTTTTATAACTGTTGAATAGACTTTTGCACCAGAAACTTTTTTAGAGCTTTCTGCTTTTGTTTCTGATTTCATCTCTTTTGCAATTTTAATTTTTTCACGAACAGTTGTGTTTGGAGCAACTAAATCAGCGAGAAAAGGAGTTTTTTCAACCTTTGATTTTGCAACTTCTTGCTTAGTGATTTTTTTGAATTTCTCTTCAACTTTTTGTGTTACAACATCTTTTTTAATAGCAGTTTCTGGAGATTCAGCCATAATTACAACGGTGTCAGCAAGTAGCTGTTTTTCGACCTCATCGCGATTTTTCTTCGAGATGATTTCAATTCTGATTTCACCTTTTTCAAAGTCTATGATTTTCCGCCGTTTTTTATCTTCAGAATACTCAACCCAAATATGTGCAGATGAGGTTTTTGGGTCTTCCCAATATTGAGAAAGCTCTTTTTTATATTGCTTAAATTCCGCATCTAAAAGCTTTTTGTATTGCTTATATTCTGCTTCCAATTCTGCTTTGAATTGTTGAAACTCTCTCTCATTTTCCTCTTTGTATTTCTGGAAATCCTCTTTCTCTTGCTTTATAGAATTCTGAAATTCATTTTGAAAATCACTAAAACTCTCTTCCGCAAGAAGTAATGCCGATGAAACCAAAAGCGTAGGTAAAATTTTCATTTCTCTCTCCTATTTTTGAACAACGAGAACATAATAAATTCTCTTATTTTTATCGTAATATTCCGCAACTATTTTTGTTTTTAAGTCTTTAATTGCACTTTCGACTTTTCGTTGAATATTTGATCTTGTTGCACCAAAAGCACCTTGTGCTTCAGCTTCTGAAGTGAATGTTGATTCAACTTTTGATTTAACTTGCATTGCCACACTTGAAATCGCATTTTTTAATGCTCGGTCTTTCTGTTCGCTGAAACTTCCAATTCCCTCACCAGCTTCACCAAGTCCATAAATCTTATCTCCAACTTCTGGGTGTTTTGTCGGATGTTTAATCCATATTGCTGGTTTGATCTCTTTCGGTTTCGCACTCTTAGAACTACAAGCAGAAAAAGAGAATGCTAACAGAATAGAACTTATTGTTAAAACTAATATTTTCATGATTTTTCCTAAACGGAGATTTGTGGGGTTTCCCCAAATTGGGGGAAAAATTTTTTGTTTTGTAAAAAGTTCTACTCTCTACCAAATTCTTTATCAATTTCTGCATCTAATTCAGCTTGAGCTTTTTTAGCTACAAATTGTTGATAAAGAGCTTCATCGTTTCTCATAGAAGTTTTAACAGTCTCTTTAACTTGTTCTGCAACCATTTTTGTAGCAGCAGGATTTAGAACAACTCTTACATAAAGTGTTCCAGTTTTTGGGTTTTGCCAAGAATCTCTTGGAATTGCACCAGAAAGATCAATTTTTGCAACTTGTTTTGAAACATTTGTTGTTACTTTTTCGATACTTTGTGATTCACCAACACCTGTTGATTGAGAGAAGTTTTTGAACATGTTTTTTACTTTTGTATTCAACTGTCTCGCAAGTGAATCTCTAGCTTGTGATTCAGCTTCAACTCTTTGATGACCTTCGCCAAGTGGAGAACTGTCTGCACTACCAACAGCAGTTAATCCGCCTTCAAGGTATGGGCTACAAATCCAAGTTGGAGCTAAAGCACCATCTCTAGAACATTGATTTGGATCAATTTGTGGAGCATCATTAACAGATTGAGCTACTGGTTGATTTCCACTACAACTAGCTAGACCGAAAAGAGCAACTGCTGAAAAAGCTAAAACATTACTTCTTAATTTCATAAGAATCCTTTAAATATAAAGACATATATAAGAACAAATATCGACTATCTAAAAAAACTTTCAAATTTGTTAGAATAGTAAAAAAGAGAATAGATGGAATTTTCAGAGCTATTAGAAATAGCGAAACCAGTTACTCACATTCTGCTTGTGATGTCGCTTGGCTTTTACCTCATCACGAATTTACAATGGTATAGCTATAAAATTGAGCGGGTTTTGACAAAACACCACAAACCACATTGGCACTTTTTATATTTTGCAATTCCATTTACACTCTATTACTTTGTCGGAAATTTTTTCATTGTATTTTTCTTTTTCGCCTATTTGCCTTCACTCTATATTTGGCACAGGAGACTTGATAAAAAATTAGCTTGGACAGGTAGAGTAAAAAGATTTTTTGGACTACTTGTTTTCTTGACAATTTACGGAGATATTTTGTGCATGGTAAAAGAGGGTTGCCAGGAGTTTGGAATTTTATTACCGATAATTTTGACTCTTCTCGGTTCGCATTTGACAGAAAAAGTGATATTTTTATCTTTCAAAAAAAGTGCAGAAAATAAGTTACGGAATTTACATAACTTAAAAATCATTGCAGTTACAGGAAGTTATGGAAAGACTTCGATTAAAAATTTCTTATATCAAATTTTATCACGAAAATATCGAGTACAGATGACACCTCGAAGTGTAAATACTCTTGGTGGAATTGTAAAAGATATAAATGAGAATTTGATGAACAGCACAGAAATCTATATCGTAGAAGCTGGAGCAAGGGAAAAGGGAGATATTAGAGAAATTGCGGAACTTTTACAACATCAAATTGCTGTTGTAGGAAAAATTGGCGAACAACACATCGAATATTTTAAAAACATAAGCAACATTGCAAAAACAAAATTGGAACTTCTTGAATCTAAAAACCTGAAAAATGCCTATTTGAACGACTCTGCAAATGATTATTTATATATTGTGGAGCCACCGTTTCAAATCGAGTTTTTTGGAAGAGAGATTTCACAAATCTACTCAACAATTGAAGGAACAGATTTTTCATTACAAATTGGAAATGAGAAAGTTCGTTTTCAAACAGAACTCCTTGGAAGTTTTCAGGCTGAAAATATTGACGGAGTTGTTCGAGTTGCTCTTGATTTAGGTTTCTCTATCGATGAGGTGCAAAGAGCAATTTTAAATCTCAAACCTGTTACAAATCGATTGCAAAAAATTAAAGCGGGTGGGAAAACAATTCTTGATGATGGATATAACAGTAATTTTGACGGAATGTTAGAAGCTTTCCGAATTGTTGAAAAGAGTCGAGGTAGAAAAGTTCTTGTTTCCCCAGGTCTTGTTGAAAGCAGTGATGAATTGAATATTCAAATTGCAAAAGAGATTGATAAAATCTTTAATTTCGTAATTATTACTGGCTCTTTAAATCGAGACCTTTTTAAGCGGGAGTTGAAAAACACAAAGGCAAATAAAGTTTTTCTTGAAGACAAAAGCAAACTAGAAGCAATTTTAGGAAAATACACGAAAAGCGGAGACCTTATTCTTTTTGCAAATGATGCTCCAAACTTCATTTAAAATTTGTCGGATTCTTTCCGACCTCATCGAACAATTATTTTCGTTAGAATTATTAAAAAAGGAAAAAAATGAAATCTCAAGCAAAACATGTAAAAGCAATTCTTACTGATGTTGATGGAGTTTTGACAGACGGCGGAATTTATTACGACGAAAATGGAAATGAATTCAAAAAATTCAATGTTAAAGATGGGCAAATTGTCAAGAATTTAAAAGATAACGGAATTATTCTCGGTGTTATCACTGGTCGAATTTCAAAAAGTGTGGATCGACGAATTGATGAACTAGGTTTTGATTTTTATCGAAGTGGAGTAGAAAACAAAATTGTCGAATTTGCAAATTTTCTCAAAAAATTTGGTTTAAAACCTGATGATGTCGCATATATTGGTGACGACATAAATGATTTAAAACTTTTAAAAAGTGTTGGCTTCTCTTCCGCTCCGACCGATTCAAGATATTACATTAGAAATACTGTGGATTATGTTACAAACTCAAAAGGTGGAGATGGAGCTTTTCGAGATGTCGCTGACTATATTTTAGAGGCAAAAGGAAAATTCCGAGAGATTTTAAATAAATAGATGTTTCATGGTAGCTATTTAGAAAATGATGTGAATTTTCTGCTTAAAAAAATAGAGTTAGAATTTACAGATGTTTCAGAAAAGGAGCGAGAAATTCAGAGTGGAAAAAAGCACTACTCCGAAATGATTTCTCGTGAAAATTTACCAACTGAGAAATATTTGGAAATTTTCCACGAAAGTATGAACCGAAATTTAGAAAATTTCGCACAAGACATTTTAAACTTAGCATTTTTGCTTCCAAAAGATGTAGCGATAGTTTCACTTGCACGGGGCGGAACTCCAATCGGAGTTATTGCAAAACGGATAATCCTAGAGCGATTTGGAGTAGATTTACAGCACTACTCTATTTCAATAATTCGGGATCGTGGAGTCGATTGGAATGCACTTAAATTTATTTTGGAACGACACAAAAAAGTTATTTTTCTCGATGGCTGGACTGGAAAAGGTGTGATTGGTCGAGAACTCAAAAAGTCCATTTCTGAATTTAATTCAAAGTTCAAAAAAAATCTCTCAACAGATCTATATGTCTTAGCAGATATTTCAGGAACAGCCGATTTTTCGGTAACAAACAGGGACTATTTAATTCCGTCATCTGCCTTAAATTCAACAATTTCTGGACTAATTAGCCGAACAGTTTTAAATGACCTCATCGGTAAAAATGATTTTCATGGTTGCCTCTTTTACAGCGAATTTAAAGACAACGATTACTCTTTGGATTTTGCGGAAAAAGTTGTTAAAAAGAGTCAAAAACTAGAACCAAATTTGAAAAAATTTATAGAACCAAAAAGCGAATTTAGAGAGAATAAAAAAAAGAGAATTGATGAATTGATGAAAAAATATGATGTTTCAAACTACAATTTCTTAAAACCTGGTGTTGCTGAAACAACTCGTGTTTTGCTTCGCCGAGTTCCTAAAAAAATTCTTCTACAAAACTTGGAAAATTGGGACACAAAACACTTAATTCAACTATCAAATGAGAAAAATATTCCTGTCGATGAGGTCGCTGATTTGCCTTTTTCAGCAATTGGAATTGTTAAAAACATTGTGAAATAATTCTTAAAATTATAAATATTTTATTGATTTTCACTGTTTTCAGCTTCCATCATTTTATCTAAAAGTTTTATCCTTTCTTTCATTTTGTAAAGAGATTTTAAAACTATTTCGTAACTCTGTTTTTGATCTGTTTTATATTTCAAATCAACAAGCTCTTGTTCAAAATCATATTTGGTTTGTCTAATATCTCTCTGAATTTCTGCAAGCTCTTCACGGTCAAGGTCTTTGATAATATTTTTACAACCTTGGTAATCTGAAGGCATTCCATTTCTTTTGTTTTGTGCTTTTTCAATTCGGCACATTGCTCGACCTTGCATAAAATTTAGAACCATGTCTCGCTGAATTTCTACAACTTTCAGAAAAAGTCCTTTTCGTTTTTTAAGTCTGTTAATTTGTGCTGGAATCTCATTTAAAAGTTTTTCATTTCTTTGAATTTTTTGCTCAATTCTCTCTAAAAGTTCTAACATCTCTCTCATGTTGTAAAGATATTTTAAAACTGCTTCATAAACTCTTTTTTTACCTGTTTTGAATTGCAAATAATCAAGTTCTTTTTTAATATCACTCTTTATCTCAATAAGAACATTTTTGCTTTCTTGGAACTCTTCACTATCCAATATTTCACAATCTTTAACTAAATAACTTTCTGAACATATTTCTTCATATTTGTAAATATTATCGCGAAGCAATTTTTCTATTTTTTGAGAAAACTTTTTGAGTTTTTCTGCTCTCCTCAATTGCGATGGAATTTGATTTAAGAGTTGTTCATTTCTATAAATTTTTGCTTCTATTCGACCTAAACGAGTTTCGGGAAATTCTCTTTTTTCGATAGTCCTAATTTGAAATTCTCTTTTTAAAATTTCATACTCTTTTTCCAATCTTTCCGTATCAAGAAAGTTTTTTTCATGCTTTTTAGATTGATTTGGAGCTTTTGGAATACTCAATTCAGCTTTTAACCAATATGAATTATTTTCCCAAGAGTAATCCAAAATTTTGATTTTTACAAGAGTTTTGAAATTTTCTTCTAAATTGTAGTTTGAGAAATTTTTAGCTTTTCCGTTTTGCAATTGAGTTGATTTCACATATTGACTTTGGATTGTTGTTCCAAACTCTTTTGCAAATTCACTTTTTATTTTCAATTCAGCTTTTTGTTGTGCAGTAGTTTGACTCTCATCTTCACTTACTTGGTAAATTGTTTCTCGGATTTGAGAAGTTGGGCTGTGTTTCGCACAGGCAAAAAATAGAAATGGAATTATAAAAATAATGCTTTTCAATGGAAATCTTTTTAATCGATTTTAACAAAAAGAGATCCGATTTGCAGATTTTTTAAATTTAATTTTGCGGACAAAAAATCTTGACCGCAAAAAAGCTACATGCTTAAGCCACCATTCACTTTTAAAACACTACCTGTAATATATCCCGCACCGTCTGAAAGTAAAAATGCTACTGTTTCCGCAACCTCTTCACCTTTTCCAAATCTTTTTAGTGGAATATTTGAGATGTAAGCCTCTTTAATTTCGTCTTTCAAAGTTTCCGTCATATCTGTTGCGATAAATCCTGGAGTGATAGAATTGAAACGAATTCCCCGAGCCGAACCCTCTTGTGCAAAACTTTTTGTCATAGCGATAACACCGCCTTTTGAAGCAGAATAGTTTGTTTGTCCAGCATTTCCAGTTTCCCCAACAATTGAAGCAATATTTACAACTGATCCAAACTTTTTCTTACTCATAACCTTAAGAGCTTCTCGAGAACCGTAGAAAGTTGAGTTGAGATTTGCACGAATTACAGAATCAAAATCTGCTCCTTTCATTCGGATAGCCAGTTTGTCATTTGTAATTCCCGCATTATTTACAAGATACGAAAGTTCGCCGTCCGCTTCAATGATTGTTTTGATTCCTGCAACAAATTCATCTTCATTTGAAACATCAAATTTAATTACAGCAGATTGAAGACCTTTTTCGCTAAGTTCGTTGTGTAATTTGTCCGCTTCTTCATGCGAACTTCTGTAATTTATCCAAACTTTTAAACCGTATCCAGCAAGAACTCGAGCAACATCAGAACCGATTCCACGACTTGCTCCAGTAACTAAAACATTTTTTCCACTAAAATTCATATACAATCTTTTTTTCTAATTCTAACAAGAAAGAGGTAATTTGGAAAAATTTGCAATTATTATTCCCGCACTTAAAAAAAACGGAATTATTCCTGACCAACTTATAAAAAAGATGAATGGAGAAACTCTGATTTCTCGTGCAATTGCTGTTGCAAAAGATTTAAATTCTACAATTTTTGTCGTTACGGACTCAATTGAAATTTCACTAATTGCGGAACGGAATCAAATCAAATCAATTTACAACAAAGATTTTAAAATTGATGGAAACTCAATTTTAGATAATTTTAGGACTTTTTTAAATTCAATTGAAAATTTTGAGAATTTCATAATTTATCGTGCAAATACTCCGCTTTTGGAAAGTGTGGATATTTTAAAAGCCGTTTCGATTTTCAAAAAAAATCGTGAAAAAATTATAGTTTCAGTTCGAGAAGAGAAATTTTTTAAATTCAAAAAAGATTCCTTGGGAAATTTTCACAGAACTGAAGAAAAAATCTTTCGGGAAATAAATTCATTTATCATTTTGTCTTCAAAAAATCTCTACAACAAAAAAGAGGATTTTCTGCCTTTTGTAATCGAAAATGAGAAAGCTGTTGAAATTGAAAATTATCAAGATTGGTGGATTTCTGAAAAACTTTTACAACGAAAAAAAATTGTAATTCATGTTTTTGGTTCAGTCGAATTGGGAATGGGACATATTTTCCGTTCGCTCTCTCTTGCTCATGAAATCACAAATCATCAAGTAGTTTTTGTTTGTAACGAAAAATATGAACTTGCAGTGAAAAAAATTGCTTCAATGGATTATCGAGTAATTTCGACAAAAAATGTTTTGGAAACAATTTTAAATGAAAAGCCAAATTTAGTTGTAAATGATGTTTTGAATACGGAAAAAGATTTTATTTTGGAATTGAAAAAAAGCGGTGCAAAAGTTGTGAATTTTGAGGATTTAGGAAGTGGTGCAGAATTTTCTGATTTTACAATAAATGAATTATATGAAAATCCAATTCGAGATGGTGAAAATTTTCTTTGGGGAAATCAATACTATTTTTTACGAGATGAGTTTGATGATGCTCAACCTCATCGTTCAACTGAAAAAGTTCAAACAGTTCTAATATCTTTTGGTGGAACAGATCAAAATAATTTGACACTTCACTCACTCCGTGCAATTTTAGAAATTGTGCAAAATTTAAATCTTAAAATCCATATTGTTTGTGGTGGAGGCTACCTTTTTAAAAATGAACTTGAAAATTTTGTAGAAAATAGTAAATATCCAAAAATCGAAATCACTTATGCAACTGGAATCATTTCCAAAATTATGGAAAATTCTCAAATCGCAATTTCCTCAAATGGTCGAACCGTCTATGAACTTGCCGATATGAATATACCGTCAATTGTTGTTTCTCAACACGAACGAGAAGCGACACACTCTTTTGCAAAACTAGAGCGAGGATTTGTAAATTTAGGAGTTGTTCGAGACGGAATTGAGAGTGAAATTGCTAAAAGTTTTCAAAAACTACTTGATGATTCCTATCGCGAACTTCTATTTTTAAATATTCAAAAATTTAGTTTTCGACAAAATAAGAAAAGAGTGGTAAAAAAGATTTTAGGATTATTAAATTGAAAAAAGTTGTTGCACTAATTCAAGCAAGAATGGGGTCAAGTCGTTTGCCGAATAAAATGATGCTGTCTCTTCACGGAAAACCTATTTTACACTGGGTTCTCCAGCGAGTTTCAAAATCAAAAAATATCGATGAGGTCGTTTTAGCAACTTCTGTAAATCGTGAAAATGATATTTTGGAAAATTACACAAAGCATAATTTTAAAAATGTGAAAGTTTTTCGTGGTTCTGAAGATGATGTTTTAAATCGTTTTTATAAAGCAGGAAAAAATGCACAGGCTTCTCATATTGTTCGAGTTTGTGCAGATAATCCGCTGATTGATGGAGTTGAAATTGATCGACTTGTTGATTTCTATTTTCAAAACTCTTTCGACTATGCTTACAATCATATTCCAAAAAACAACACTTATCCCGACGGGCTTGGTGCGGAAATTCTCTCTTTCCAAATTTTAGAAGAGATGGAGAAAAAAGTGAAGTCTGAAAATCTTCGGGAACACTCTTTTTCGTATGTTTGGGAAAATATGGAGAATTTTCAAATCGGAACTTTCAATCCACCAAAAGAGATTGCTTTTCCAAATTTACGATTTGATATTGATACTTTTGATGACTATTACTATTTGAGTAGTTTAAATTTTGACATTGATATAGATTCAGCGGATTTGGTAAAACTCTTTTCTGAAAAGAAATAGTGTGTTAGAATTTAAACTATTTCTAATTTGGTAAAAGAGTCTATGGAGATTAAAAAGAAAAACATAAAAGAGTTAAACGACTTAGCGGAAAAAATACGAGGTCGGATTTTAGAGAGTGTGAGCAAAAATGGAGGGCATTTAAGTAGCACTCTTGGAGCTACGGAACTTATTTTAGGTATGCACAAAGTTTTTGATTCTCTCAAAGACCCTTTTATTTTTGATGTTTCACATCAGTCGTATGCACACAAACTTGTTACAGGTCGGTGGGACGATTTTGATAATTTACGACAATTTGGTGGAGTGTCTGGATACACAAAACCTAGTGAGTCAGATCACGATTATTATGTTTCTGGACACTCTTCAACTTCAATTTCTCTTGCGGTCGGTTCAGCAAAAGCAATTAGATTAAAAGGTGAAGAGGGCGAACGAATTCCTGTTGCTCTTATTGGAGATGGTTCAATGAGTGCGGGAATGGTTTATGAAGCACTGAATGAACTTGGTGAAAGAAAATATCCAATTGTGATAATTTTGAATGACAATGAAATGAGTATTGCAAAACCGATTGGAGCAATTTCTCGAGTTCTTTCTCAAGCTATGGCTGGTCGTTTTTATCAAAAAGTGAAAACCAGAACAGAAGATGTTTTGAAACATTTACCAGATGGTGCTTCATATTTGGCTAAAAAATTTGAGGAGAGTTTTCGACTTATTACTCCAGGTTTAATGTTTGAAGAGATGGGTTTAGAATATATTGGACCAATTGACGGACACGATTTAGAATCAATTATTGAAACTCTAAAACTTGCAAAAAGTATGAAAAAACCCGTTGTAATTCATGCCCAAACTCTGAAAGGAAAAGGTTACGAATATTCTGAAGGACATCTTGAACACTGGCACGGAGTTTCGCCTTTTGATTTAGAAACAGGAAAAACATTAAAAAAGAGTCCAAGAAAATCAGCGACACAAATTTTTTCAGAAGAGCTTTTAAAAATTGCGACGGAAAATAAAAAAGTTGTTGGTGTTACTGCAGCGATGCCAAGCGGAACAGGAATGTCGCCACTTATTGAAAAGTTTCCAAATCGATTTTGGGATGTGGCGATTGCGGAACAACATGCTGTTACTTCGATGGGAAGTTTAGCAAAAGAGGGATTTAAACCATTTGTTGCACTCTATTCGACATTTTTACAAAGAGGATATGACCAAGTGATTCACGATGTTGGAATTATGAATATTCCAGTTGTATTTGCGATTGACAGAGCGGGAATTGTTGGTGAAGATGGTGAGACACATGCAGGTAGTTTTGATTTGAGTTTTCTCCAGCCAATTCCAAATATGACTCTAATTGCTCCACGAGATGAAATATCTTTCCGAAATGCTTTAAATTTCACGGCAACCTTTCCAACTCCAATTGCAATTCGGTATCCGCGAGGTGCATTTATTGACAGTGGAGAATTTAGCGATGAGGTCTGGGAGCTTGGAAAATCACAACTTCTTTCTGACGGAACTGAAAATACTCTTTTTATCGGATACGGAAATGGAGTCGGTCGAGCAATTGAAACGAAGAAAATTCTCGAAAAAGATATTGCAATTCTTGACTTGAAATTTTTGAAACCTCTTGATGAAGAGATGTTAGAAAAACTCTCAAAAAAATTCACAAATTGGTATGTTTTTAGTGATTCCGCAAAAATCGGTGGAGTTGGTTCAGCAATTCTCCAATTTCTTTCAGATAAGGATATTTCAGGAATTTCTGTCGAAACTTTTGAATTTAGCGACAAATTTGTGCCACACGGAAAAACGATACATGTTGAAGAGCATTTAGGACTCCGACCTCATCAACTCGCTGAAAAAATAGTTTAAATTCTCTCTTTTTTCCGAAAAGTTTTAAAATTTTTGGAAAATGAAAAATAGATAGAATTTGGGAAAACGAAAAAAAAGGAATCAGAGTGATAGAAATTGAGGGAAAACCAGACATTGAATATCCAACAGAATGGAGATACAAAGTTATCGGTTTAGTTGAAAATGAGATGCGAAAAACTATTGATGAGGTTCTCGAAACAAAAAAATATGATCTTCGTTTTTCAAGAGCAAGTAAAGGTGGAAAATTTACATCTCTTGAAGTAAAAACAGTTGTTGATTCAGAAGAGGAACGAGACCAAATTTTTAAAGACTTGCAAAAATCTCCAGCTGTTAAAATGGTAATTTGATGTTAGTAGATTCATTTCAAAGAAAAATCGATTACTTACGAATTTCAGTAACTGAAAGGTGTAATTTTCGGTGTCAATACTGTATGCCAGAAAAACCATTCTCTTGGACTCCGCGAGAAAATTTACTCTCATTTGAGGAGCTTTTTACTTTTGTAAAAATTGGAATTGATGAAGGAATAGAGAAAGTCCGTATCACAGGTGGCGAACCTCTTCTACGAGAAAACTTAGATCGATTTATTGAGATGATTTACAAATATAAATCTGACATCGATTTGGCAATGACAACAAACGGGTATCTTCTTCCAAAAGTTGCAAAAAAACTGAAAAATGCTGGATTAAAAAGAATAAATATATCTCTCGATTCTCTCATTCCTGAAGTCGCCCACAGCATCGCACAAAAAAGTGTTCTTTCTGAAATTTTAGAAGGAATTGAAGTTGCTCAAAAAGTTGGTCTAAAAATTAAAATAAACTCTGTGCCGATGAAAGGAATCAATGACGGTGAAATTTTAGATATTTTACAGTTTGGAATCGATCGAAATATTCCCGTGCGATTTATTGAATATATGGAAAACTCATTTGCTAAAAAAGATCTGGTTGGTCTCAAAAGTTCAGAAATTTTAGAAATCATCTCTAAAAAGTGGAGTTTTAAAGATGATGGAATTGAACTCGGTTCGCCATCACACTATTATAAATTAGAAAGCGGATACAAGTTTGGAATTATTGAACCTCATCGAGATGATTTTTGCACTCACTGTAATCGAATCCGATTGACTGCTGAGGGACATTTAATTCCTTGTCTCTATTTTGATGAAGCAATGTCGATAAAAGAGTCAATTCGTGATGGAGACATCGAAAAAGCTGGTGAGATTTTGCGAACAGTTGTTAGAGAGAAACCAGAAAAGAATCGTTGGAGCGGAGAAAATGAAGAATCTGCTCGAGCTTTTTATGAAACTGGCGGTTAAGTTAAATAGAAATAGAATGATAGAATTCGTAAAAAAATTGGAGATTTAAAAGTGAAAATTATTCTTGAGCATACTGATGGAACTTCTTCTGAAGATATGGTTTTAAAGGCGACAACATCAAAGACATCTTTTGAGATTCGACCAAAAGAGATTTCCCCTGTTGAGTATTTTTTGACTGGAACAATTGCTTGTAGCACAACTGATATGGTTGTTCTTCCACGAAAACATGGTTACGAGATTTCAAACATCAAAATTACTGGAGATGTTGAAAGAAATGAAGCTCCTCCAAAAAAATTCAATAAATTACACTTAATCTATTCTTTCGATTCAAATGCTGAAGATTCAATTGCTCGGCGATGGGTTCTTTCGACTCTTGAAACTTACTGTTCAACTATAAATACAATTCGTGGAGTTTCAGAAATCACTTTCTCAATTGTTCATAATGGAAATGAGATTGCTTCAAACGATTCTATTTCAAGCGGAGAGGGAAAACCTTTAGATTTACCAGAGCATTCAACACATGTTGAAGATGGTATGAGTTGCGAGGCTTAATTTGAATATTGTTAGCGGAATGCGACCAACTGGACAGCTCCATTTAGGACACTATTTGGGTGTTCTAAAAAATTGGGTCGAGTTACAAAAAGAGAATAGCGGATACTATTTTGTAGCTGATTATCATGCACTCTCAACAAGTTATGAAGATGGTTTAAATTTGAGAAAATTATCTCTCGGGCTTGTTCGAGATTGGTTAAGTGGCGGACTTGATCCAGAGAAATCAACTATTTTTGTGCAAAGTGCTGTGCCACAACATGCGGAACTTTATGTAATTTTGAACATGATTACTCCACTTGGGTGGCTTGAGAGAAATCCAACTTACAAAGATCAGATTCAGCAATTGCAGGGAAAAGATATAAATAGTGGTGGCTTTTTAACTTATCCAGTTTTACAAGGTGCGGATATTTTGCTTTACGATGCAGATGCTGTGCCAATTGGTGAAGATCAGCGACCTCATCTTGAAATTGCTCGTGAAATTGTTCGGCGATTCTCTCATCTTTTTGGTGAAAAAGTTTTTTTAGAACCAAAAGAGATTCTTTCTGAAACTCCAAAACTGCTAGGTCTTGACGGTAGAAAAATGAGCAAAAGCTACGGAAACTCTATTTATCTCTCTGAAACTAGCGATGAGGTTTGGCAAAAACTCCGAACAGCAAAAACTGATACGAACCGAGTCCGAAAAACAGATAAGGGGAATCCTGATGTTTGCCTCGTTTTTGATTATCACAAAGAGTTTTCTAGCAAAGAGACAGTTGCCGAAATGCGAGAAGGTTGTGAAGCTGGATCAATTGGTTGTGTGCAATGTAAAAAGAGTTGCTTAAAATCTATTGACTCAATTTTAGATCCAATGAGAGAGAGACGAGAAAAATTCTCTGATTCAGACATTCTTGATATTTTGGAAAGTGGAAACAAAAAAGCACGAGAGACTGCAAAAGCAAAAATGGAAATTGTAAATAGGGCAGTTTTTGAAAGAGATTAAAAGATTCGGGATTTCCCGAATAACTTAAATTCTAATCGAAAAGAAAAGTATCTTGTTCAGGAATATGTTTCTCAAAATCTTCAAAATAGTCTGAAATATCTGTGTAAAAATCAACTGTTTCAAGATGAAAAATTTTTTCAACCTTTGACTCAAAAATATCAAAAATATGAGTCGGAATAAAAGGCACAGCAATATAAATATCATCAATTCCAAAACTTTCCATTGTTGAAATTGCCAATTCCATTCGATATCCTTGTTCGAGTGAAGCATCAACAATTAAAATTTTTGACTGCTTTTCACCAATTTTAAAAGTTTCCCTATTTCCACGAAACTCATCAGCTTTTGGAATCAACTTATATTCATAAATAACATCAATTGCTTTAAGAACTTTTTTCTTTTTAATCTCAAGAAGAGTTTTAACATACTCATTCATTTTGATATTCTTAAATTCATCGACAAAAGCGATTTCACAATCGGCATTATTTTGACAATAGACAGTTTCAATAAAAAGACACTTTCTTTCAATTCCTAACTTTTCCGCAAGATAATCTGCAATTTTGTAGCCATTTTTAGAAATAGAGACGATGAGCCAACTTTCGTCGACCTCATCGCTAATCTTTTTCAGTAACTTTTCAGAAGCTTCCTCAAGATTTTTTAGCAAACTCTATCACTCCCAACAGCTTCCGCAATTGTTCCAAAACCATCTTTTTCTAAAAGTCTGAGTAATCCAGTATTGATATTTTTCACAAGACCTGAACCTTGAAAAACAAGAGCAGAATAGACTTGAGTGAGAGAAGCACCAAGCTTTATTCTTTGATAAGCATCTTCTGCACTTGAAATTCCACCAACTGAAATAAGTGTAGTTTCTCCAAAAAGTTCGCTACTCACCGCATCAAATATTTTAAGACTTTGATCTTTTAAAACTTTTCCGCTTAATCCACCACCAAAAGTAGCAGGAGATTTTACAAGAGAATGATTGATTGTTGTATTTGTTGCAACAATTCCACCAGCTCCAGCTTCAACCGCAAATCTAGAAAGCATAACCGCAGTTTCTGGAGTCATGTCAGGTGCAATTTTTAGCAAAATCGGTTTATTTGTAATTTCACGACCTTTGTAAAAAAGCGATTTTATGAAATCTTTATTTTGCAAATCTCGCAAATTCGGAGTGTTCGGCGAAGAAATATTTATAACTAAGTAAGTTCCAATATTGTGAAATTTAGCGATGAGGTCGGTGTAGTCGTCCATTGCATCTTTTTCCGAAGTCGTCTTGTTTTTTCCAATATTTATTCCAACTGGATACGGAAAATTTCCAACTTCTTGTAAATTTTTCAAAATCACTTCAGAACCAAAATTATTAAATCCCATCGCATTTTGTAGAGTCTCTTCTTTTACATGCCGATGCATTCTTGGTTTTGGATTTCCATCTTGCGGTTTTGGTGTAATTGTTCCAACTTCTGTAAAACCAAATCCAAGTGAAAAAATCTCTCTCACCATTGTTCCATTTTTATCAAATCCCGCACCCAATCCAACTGGATTTTTAAAAGTCTCACCAAAAATTGTCTGCTCTAATCTCTTATTTGAAACTTTGTGATAATTTCTCCAAAATGAATTTAAAATTGGAGTCTTTTCAGTTTTATTTAGAAGATTTGCAACAAAATAGTGAGCCTTCTCAGGCTCAAGAGTGTATAAAAGCTTTCGTAAAACTTTATAAATCAAAATTTATCTCCAAATAAATGAAAGTGTAATTTCTTTTCCGTCTTCAGAAATTTCTAAAGTTTCGTCGTAAATTTTGTGCCACTCAAAAGTTGTTTTAATTGAATTCATAACATGATGAAACTCTTTTGAGAATGGAACTTTTACCGAACTGATTTTTTTAGATTTGATTAAATCAAAACAGCTATTTACAAGTTCTTCATAAACGATTTTGTTTTTTGCTCTTTGAAGTCTGTAATCATGCATCATGTGATAATTGTTTTGTAAAATCTCTTTGTTCATTTCTGAAAGATTTACTTTGTCGGCAACATGATCTTCCTCAAATTCAATTCTCTCTTTATATTTCTCAATATTTTCACTGTAAAACTCGGCAAAAGTTGATCGAACAGAAAGTAGAGTTTGAATGATTTCAGAATCTGAAAATTTGTTTCCACTGAAATTTTCAAGATGTTTTTCATCGTTTTCTGAAGTTGCTGAAAGAGTTTTAAGAATTGTTGTTACTGCTTGAAGATAAATATATTTGTCTTCTTTTGAGGGTTGAAAAGTAATCCCATTGTGAGAGATAACAGGTTTGTTTCCTGTCATTTTGATTTCAAGGTTTTCCAAAAAATTCCTTTTTTTGACTTTCTATAATTGTAGCACTCTTAAAACTTAAAAAAGGTCAATATAATAAAAGTATAACTTTTAATAAAAATAAATTTCAAATATGAAAATAAATTTTAAAAGATTTCTTTAAAATTTCCAAGATAAAATATATACCAATGTGATACTATTCACTTGTAACTTAAACTACAACTTAAGGAACTTTATATGAAGTTAGGTTTTTTAGTTGATTTAAATCTCTGTATGGGATGTAAAGGGTGCGAAATTGCCTGTAAGGTAGAGAATGAAGTGCCTCTTTCATCTTGGAGATTAAGAGTCAAATATGTAGATATGGGAACATTCCCTGATACGAAGCGAACTTTCACACCTTTACGATGTAATCACTGTGAAAATGCTCCTTGTGAGAGAATTTGTCCTGTTTCAGCTCTCCACTATATTGATAACGGAATTGTCAATATTGACAAAGAGAGATGTATTGGTTGTGCGGGTTGTGTAATGGCTTGTCCATATGGTGCGATTTATATCGATCCAGAAACAAACACAGCAGACAAATGTACTTATTGTGCGCACAGAATTTCAACAGGGTTAATGCCGTCATGTGTTGTTGCATGTCCAGTTGAAGCGAATATCTTTGGAGACTTAGAAGATTCAAGCAGTGCGATTAGTAAGTATATTATGAGTAATGATGTCAAAGTTAGAAAGCCTGAAAAAGGAACTTTCCCTAAACACTTCTATGCAGGTGGTGGAGATGTAAATCTAAATCCATTAGCATCAAAAAGAGAAGAGGGACATCAATTATTTAACAATATTACTCACCTTAAACATGTAGGAGTACACTAATGGTTGAACATACTTTACCAGCCACTCAAGCTGTTGTTACCCTAGATGTTGCCTTACCAGGTATCGTTTGGGGTTGGATTATCACAATGAATATGTGGGCGAAATCTATTGGAACAGGTGTTATTTTTATAGGTTTTTATCTCTTAAAAAAATATCCTGACACAAAAGATGTAACATTCTTAAAAATGCCATTGGTAATTATTTCACTGGTATTTATTCACATTTTCTTACTATTTACAGTTCTTGATTTACACCAGATGTTTAGATTCTGGCATATTTTCTTCTATCCGCATTGGACATCGGCAATTACAGTTGGTGCGTGGATTGTAACAGGTTTAGTGGGTGTTCTATTCTTAATGGCAGCAGCTAAATTTGTGAAAAAAGATTCTCTTTACGATTCGCTTATGCCGTGGGCGGTAATTCTCTCAATTCCTGTTACACTTTATACAGCGGGAATTATGGCGGAAGCGAGTGCAAGAGAGTTATGGCAAATGCCAACTGAAATGGTTCAAATGATTCTTGCTGCAACTCTAACTGGTTCTGCAACACTTCTACTTGTTGGAATGAACAGATTTAGCGATGAGGTCAAACGAGACTTATCGGTTGTTCTTGGTCTTTCTGCATTTGCTGCTTTCATGCTTTATATGGGTGAGTTAGTTTTTGGTCCAATGAAAGCTGAAGAAGTTGCTGCCGTTCTAACTTATGTTCAAGCTGGTGGTGAATATTCAACAATGTTCTGGATCGGACAAACATTCGCATTTATCGTGCCGTCTGTTTTAGTATTACTTGCTGTTACGAGCAGAGCATATACAATTATGCCACTTGCTGCTGTTTCTGCGATTGTTGGTCTTTGGTTAGTAAAACATGTTTGGCTAATCATTCCACAACTTTTACCAATGAGCTAAGGAGAAGATAATATATGTTTTTTGAAAGTAGAAGAAACTTTTTAAAAGGTACAGCTCTTGCCGTTGGTGGTGTGGCTGTTGCAAAAGGTGTCTTTAGTGGAGTTTCTCCAGAATTAGAGGCTGAAAGTGAATTTTCAATAACTCCTGAAAATCTTGATTTCTACCCACCACTTGATCAATGGGAAGATTTTAATGAACTTGACGGAAATGATTGGAAACGAGGTGGTATTGGTCGAAAAGGTGTAAAAAGCGAAGAAAATCCAGACGGAATTAAAGTAAATAATTTTACAATCGTTCCAACTGCTTGTTCAAACTGTGAAGCATCTTGTGGTCTAACTGCTTGGGTTGATAAAGAGACAATGGTTGTCAAAAAATACATGGGTAACCCTCTTCATGCTGGTTCTCGAGGTCGAAACTGTGCAAAAGGTTATGCTGCCCAGTCTCAAATGTATGATCCAGACCGAATTCCTTTCCCACTAAAAAGAGCTGAAGGTTCAAAACGGGGTGAAGGAAAATGGGTTAGAACAACTTGGCATGATGCAATGACTGCTATCGGTAAAAAGATGGGTGATACTCTCCGAAACGGTGATGAGCTATCTAAAAAATCTGTTATGTTCCATGTTGGGCGACCAAATGAGAACGGATTTACTGGAAAAGTTTGGCATTCACTCGGTGTTGATGCATTCAACTCACACACAAATATCTGTTCTTCTGGTGGTCGGACTCCGACAATTCAGTGGGCAAATGATGACCGAACAAGTCCAGATTGGGCAAATGCAAAACTTGTTTTCTTGAATTCATCACATGCGGCTGATGCTGGACACTATTTCCAACAATCTGCTGGATTTATTGCTGATGCTAGAAAAAAAGGTGCAAAACTTGTTGTTATGGATCCAAGACTCTCTAACTCGGCAGGTATTGCTGATTTATGGATTGCTGCTTGGCCAGGAACTGAAGCTTCTATTTATCTCTATTTAGCAAACAGAATTCTTCAAGAAAATAAAGTTCATGACACTTTTGTAAAAGAGTGGGTGAATTGGGGACATTTCCTAAAAAATGAAAACTATCTAAAATTCATGATGGATCGAGGATATATTTCACAACTTCCAAAAGATAATTCATATGAGAGTTTCATCGAATTATTAAAAGAGTTGTATGCTCCATACACACTTGAGTATGTTTCAAAAGAGACTCATGTTCCTGCTGAAAAACTTGAGCAACTTTATGACATCTTTATTTGGGCTGGTGACTCAATTTCAACTTATTTCTGGAGAGCGGCTGCAGCGGGTAACCGAGGTGGTTGGATGTCTGGACGAGCTGGATACCTTTCACTTGTTCTACGAGGTGCAATTGGTACAGAAGGTGGTACATTCTTCCATCACTGGCATGTTATTTCAATCGCAGGAAAAGGTGGAAAATCTACTGTTGGTAACGGAGATATTCCAAAAGTTGATCACTGGAATGAGCTTACTTGGCCTCCAGAATGGCCTCTTTCAACTTATGAAATGTCATATTTGCTACCTCATCTTCTTTCAGATACCGAGTGGCAGAAAAAATGGACTGCAAAAGGTCTTAAAGTTCCAACAAAACTTTCAGTTTGGATTCCAAGAATGTATAACCCTGTTTGGATTAATCCAGATGGTTTCCGATGGATCGATACTCTTAAAGATGAGTCTAAAATGGAGCTTACTTTCAACTTATCGCCGACTTGGTCTGAAACAAACTGGTTTGTAGATTATATTTTACCAGTTGGATTAGCGGGTGAAAGACATGATCAACACTCTGAAGCAACTTTCCCTGGACGATGGACTTCATTCCGACAACCAGTATTGAGAGTTGCAATGGAACAAGCTGGTTGGAAGCCAAAAGATCCAAACAAAGCTACTCTTGAAGCTCACATCAAAGCAGGTCTTGGTGAGATTTGGGAAGAAAATGAGTTCTGGATGAACATGGCTGTAAATTACATCGATCCAGATGGTAGTTTAGATGTTAAACAGCATTGGGAATCAAAAATCAATAAAGGGAAACCTGTAACGATTGCCGAATGGTATGATGCTGCATTCTCAAAACTTCCAAAACTTGTGAAAACTGCGAAAGCTGATCCAAAATATCAAGATGAGCAATTCCCAGTTTATGCTTACATGAGAGATCACGGAACTTGGTTAGAAGAAGACAAAATCTATCATGCTCAAAAACGGGAACTTCACGAAGTTAAAGAAGAGATTTATGATGCTTCAACAGACACATATGTAACAAAAGAGTGCTATGTTTCTCATGGACACCGATACGACAAAAAGCATGTTACGAAAGATGAGTTTGGAACTCTAGTTTATGAACATGATGGACATAAAAAATCTATTGGTGTTGAAGTTGATGGAAAACTTAGAGATGGTTTTGCAACTCTTGATAAAAAACTCGATTTCTTTTCAGAGTGGATGACAGAGTGGAAATGGCCTGAATATGCAATTCCATTCTATCCACGAAATGAGAAAGAGAAAGAGGAGATGCCTCATATCGTTTCTCATGTTCATCATAGATATATGACGGAAAAAAATGAGCGAGGTGAGAAAAACTCATTTGCACTTAACACTGTTTTCAGACTTCCGTACAACATTCATACAAGATCGGTGAATTCAAAACACTTGATGGAAATTTCTCAAAACCACGATCCAATTTGGATTGCAACAGGTGATGCGGAAAGACTTGGCTTCAAACGAGGTGATGCTGTTAAAGTTAAAATTGTTGATTCAGTTTCTGGACTTGAAAGCGGATATTTCGTAGGTATGGCTGTTCCAACAGAAGGTGTTCTACCAGGAACTTTAGCTTGTTCTCATCACGGTGGTAGATGGAGAGTTGTAAATTCTGTTGAGATCAAAAACGGTTCAGAAGTTGGTGATTTCCAACCTGAAGGTTTCACTGGCACTTTAGGTGTTATGGGAATCGGTGCTCCACTTGCCGAACTTGAAATGGTTGAGGAAGATGGAAAAGTTGGAAAACTTCGATGGAGTGCTGGAATCGAACAGAATCGAAAACCTTGGCAGTTCGCTGAATACAACAAAGATATTGACAATATTTGGTGGGACGGACTTTCAGGAGCTTGGCAAAATGCCGTTGCTGCTCCACACCCTGACCCAATTTCTGGAATGCACTGTTGGCACCAAAAAGTTCTTCTCGAACAAGTCAGCAAAGATGAAAAAATCGGTGATGTCTATGTGAATTATGATAATAACTTCAAAGTTTATCAAGCATGGAGAGATGAATTGGCAAGACCACTCAACTCTTCTGACACACTCCGAAGACCAATGCACATCAAACGACCTTGGGTTCCAATCTCGAAAAAAGGTTACACAGTCTCAATCAAAGACTAAAAACCTTTGTGCTGATACATTTTTGTATTCTTGCTGAATTAATTTCAGCTTTTATGCTGAACTTGTTTCAGTACTTTCCCTTTTTGGGAAAACCTCGTGAAAAACTTTCAATAAAAAACATTTTTTTCTATAATTACTAAAAATTGAAAAGGACTTTTTTGGAACAAAAAAAAGAAGATAATTTAGTAAAAAAGACTTG
>AKKQ01000012.1 GCA_000276965.1 Thiovulum sp. ES
AAAATTCCTGAAATCACAATTCCTGAAGCTAAAGATTATTCTGAAGAGATTGCAAAACTTGATGAAAAAGTTTCAGCAATTAAAATTCCTGAAATCACAATTCCTGAAGCCAAAGATTACTCAAGTGAAATTTCTGAATTAAAAGAGCAAATTTCTGCGATTAAAATTCCTGAAATCACAATTCCTGAAGCCAAAGATTACTCTGAAGAGATTATAAAACTTGATGAAAAGGTTTCGGCAATTGTGAATGCTGAGGAGAAAGATTACAGTGAAGCATTGAAAAAGATTGAAGAGATGATTGAACTTATTTCAAATAATCACAACTACTCAGAGAAGATTGAAGATATTAAAAGTAATATCAAATCTCTTGCAAGTGGATACTCTATTATCAAAAAAGAAGTTACAAAATTAAATGGAAAACAGTCGTAAAATAGTAGTTCTGGACGGAGATACTCTCGGAAAAGATGTCGATTTAGATTTTTTATCAAAATTTGGCGATATCAAGATTTACGGGAGAACTCTCCCCGAAGAGACTGCGGAAAGAATTTCTGGTGCTGAAATTGTTTTAACAAATAAGGTGATTTTAGATCGTAAAATTTTAGAAAATGCAAAAAGCTTAAAACTGATTCAGATAACAGCGACAGGAATGAATAATGTTGATTTACACTCAGCAAATGAATTTGGAATTGCTGTTAAAAATGTTGCTGGATATTCGACGGAGTCAGTTGTTCAACACACTTTTTCAGTTCTATTTTATCTTCTTGGTTCTCTTAAATATCAAGATAATTTTGTGAAAGAGGGAGCTTGGACAAATTCAGGAATTTTTACAAATGTGCAGAGTCCGTTTTGGGAAATTTCTGGAAAGACATTTGGAATTATTGGATTTGGAACAATTGGGAAACGAGTAGCAGAAGTTGCTTCAATTTTTGGAGCAAAAGCTATCTACTATTCAACATCGGGAAAAAACAGTTCTGAAAAATTTGAGCAAGTTTCATTAAAAGAGCTTTTGGAGAAATCTGATGTAATTTCAATTCATGCTCCGCTGAATGATCAAACAAAATCACTCTTAAATAGAGATAATTTACACCTCATCGCTAATGGAAAAGTTTTACTTAATATGGGACGAGGTGGAATTGTCAATGAAGTTGATATTGCTGATGAGGTCGAAAAAAGAAATCTTCTTTTTGGAACCGATGTCGCTTCAACTGAACCGCTACCAAAAGAGAATCCTCTTCAAAGAATTATGAATAGAAGCAATGTTTTTATCACTCCACATATTGCTTGGGCTTCAATTGAGGCACGAAAAAAATTACTTAAAGTTGTAGAGCGAAACATCTCTAGTTTTATTTCTTAACTCGCCACGGCTTTTTTGCCGTGCTTTTTTACCATCGATAGGATAATCCAAATGATAATGAGAATCTTCCAATCGATGAAAATTCACTCTCATCAAATCGATTCTCTATCGAATATCCACCATCTTTTTCTGAAATATCACTTAAATATACAAACGGATAAGAGTAGCTCATATCTGAATATATTCCAACCTCTGGTGTAAAAAGGTATCCAAGTCCAAAATTCAAGTATGCCTCATAGGAGTTTGTTGAAAGATTTGCAACTCCTTTTGCTGACTGGTAATCTGGATTTGAATAGCCAAGTTGATACTCTGCACTCTCCGTTGCAAATCCACCACCGTAAAAAATGTGGAATGGAGACACAAAATATTTCTGTTTCTCAATTCCAAGAGAGTAAATAATACTGGATTTTAATTTTCCTGAGTGAAATTCAGAATCATCAGAGAGTTGAAAATCGAGAGAGTCTGAACTGCTTTTCATTGAAGTAACAATCCACCACTCTGAAAAATTTTCCGAATCAAAAAGATACCCGAAATCCGCTTTTAATTTTAAATCAGAACTCATGTTGAACATCGAGGCATACTCTGTACTTTTGTAAAGCAGACTGCTATATGAAAAAGAAGTTGTTCCAAGTTCAAGAGAAAAACCGTTCCAAATTGCTGGAGCGACAAAATCTTTTGTTGAAATTGGTTTTTCTAAATAGAGTAAATCAATTGCATTTTCAGAACGAACTTTTCCCCAACCAATGACCTCATCGTTTGGAGTTTCAATAATTACAGGTGAATCTATTCGATAGTGTCGATTTTTTGTAAAAGTGAGTTTTGTTCCTAAAATCTCTTTGATTGTTTTTCGACTTTTAAATTCGTCAAGATTTTCCAACTTTTTTAGGAGTTGAGAGTATGAACTTTTGAAAGCATTTTTGAAATGTTTTTTAAGAAGTTTTTCTCCATCTCTTGCAGATGGTCGGCTATCAAGGGGACTTTCAAAATATCGCTCTTCTGAAATATTCTGTTCGCTACTAAAACTGTTTGTTTCAAATTCACCAAAAGGCAAAAACATATTTTCAGTTGTTGAAAATTTATAAAGAGTTGTTTTTAGAGTAATATCTAACCGCATTTGTAGTTTATAGCCTTTGTCAAGCGAACTACGGTGAATATAAAATTCTCCAAAAATCCCATCAATGTAAGTTGCTGAAACATAGCTTTTTCTTAAAACTCTCTCTGTAATTTCTGGAGTAACTGCAACTTTCCTATCCAGCCGATGAGGTAGTGAGTCGATTAGAATTTTTTTAGTTGGGTCTAAAAAATTGCTTTTATTTATATAGCTACCGATCACTTTTTGATAGATTGGCAAACTTATATCTTCATCGAGAAGATCGTAATATCTTGGAACAACTTCAATAAATCCAGAATTTCCAATTTGAATTGAGACAGTTTGACCTTTTTGAGAAATTTTGTGGTATCTATTCTCAAAAGCTTCTTTTTCAGCACTCTCTTTTGCTTCTGATAGCATTTTTCGTTCAATTGGAATTGTCCAAGCTCCGCTATCTTCACAAGTTTCACCGCAATCTTTGATCGGAATTAAAACACTGTTTCCTGATGAACCAATTGCAGAAAGTGAAATAAAAATAGGTCTTTGACTCTCCTCTAAAGAGTCCTCAACTGTTGTTTCAGCAAAGAGAGAAATTGAGAATAATAGGGACAGAATGGTAAAAAATCTTAAGAACATTTAAACTCTTTTTTTGTTTGATTCTACCACAGCAACAAATTATTTTTGTTTGTTTGCCTCTTCTTCTGCCTCTTTCTCTTTTACGGCAAGTTGTTCCGATGAGAGAAGCCAAATAAAGACTTCCGCAACAGTTTTATATAGTTGTGGTGGTATCTTTTCACCAATATCAACATCAAGTAATGAATTTGCAAGTGCCTCGTTTTTAAAGAGTGGAACATCAAACTCTTTTGCTTTTTCAACAATTTTATCCGCAACAGCACCACGACCACTAGCGACAACTTTTGGGGCAGAACCTTCACCCCGATTATATTTTAATGCTGCTGCTCGTCGTTTTTGAAACTCTCTTTTGTCATACATCAGGCAGTTCCGATTTCTGTTTTTTATTTTCCTGTTTCGCAATCCGATTCAAATCTTCTTCATTGTCAAAAAGAACAGCATTCATCATTTTGTCGCTATCATCAAATTGCTTCGTTTTTAGTCCCCAGATAAATGCCGTTAGTCCTAAAGCTCCCAAAATTGTTGAAGCTCCTAGCATGAGAATAATTGTATCGTCGCTCAATTACATATCCCAGAATTTTTGTAGTTCGTCAGACATATCTTTTGATGGTTTGAGTAGAGTCATTTTTGCGATATGAATTGCACTATCTTTTGCATTATCTAAATCATCATTTATAATTAAAAAGTCAAACTTCTCTAAATCTTTCATCTCCTCAGTCGCATTTTTCAATCTTTTTTGGAGTTGTTCTTCATTTTCTGTTCCGCGACTTCTTAATCTCTCTTCAAGAATATGTTTTGTTGGAGTTGTTACAAACAGTGTTACTGTCAAATCTGGAAAAGCTTTCAAAATAGATTCTCGGCCTCGAGTATCAACATCAAAAACAAGAAGCTTTCCAAAATTTATAGCATCTTCGACAAATTCCAGCTCTGTTCCATAGAAGTTTCCATGAACATTTTCATACTCGAGAAACTTATCGTTTTGAATCATCTCTTTAAATTCGCTCTTTTCAACAAAATTGTAATCCATTCCGTCGATTTCGCCTTCTCGCGGTTCTCTTGAAGTTGTCGAGATTGAAAGAACTGAGTTTTCTACCTCTGAAAGAATATAGTTTATAATTGAACTTTTTCCGCTACCGCTTGGTCCAGACATAATTAAAATTCGACCCTTATCCATGGAAACCTCTATTTTTGAAATCTATTTTATCCAAATCAGAAAAAGATAATTATAAATTATTATAAAAATTATGAATTTAAATGATTTTGTCGGAGAAATCCGACAAGAAATTATAAGTTGATAGGCATTACAACGACTTTTGTATTACCTTCTGTGAGTAAAAATGGTCGATTTGATTCATTAAATCCAAAATGCACCTCATCGCCTCTAAAAACAGAAAAAGCATCCAAAATAAATTTTGTATTCAAACCAACTCTAATAGGTTCTTCAAATTCAAAATCGACTTCAAATTCTGTGCTACCTTTTGTTTTACTAGAACCATCTTCAAGTGTTTCAAGAATCACATTTTCGCCGTTCATCTCAACTGAAATTTCAGGAGCGATCATTGAAATTGTTTTTACACTCTCAATAGAGTTTTTAATCGAGAATTTATATTCTGAATTGAAAGTTTCAGGAACAATTCTTTTCCAATTTGGATATTTTCCATTGATTAATCGAGTGAAGAAATATAAATTTTCATTCTCAATTACAAGCGAATCTGAATCGTAGAAAAACTCAATATTTCCGCCAAAAAGTTTTGGAATCTCAATAATTGCAGTTTTTGGGAGAATCATCTCAAGCTCTTCTATATTTTCAAAAGAACCGCTCTCTTCTACAAAAATAAGTCGTTTTGTATCAGTTGAAACAAATTTAACTCCATCATTTGAAATCGAGATTAGACCACCAGTAATTTCATATTTTGGAGAGTTGCTATCAATTGCAACAGCTATTTTTGAAAAAGCATCTTTTAAAACTGCACCGTCAAATTTAATTGAAGATTTTTCCTCTTTTGTTGGAAATTTTGGTAAATCTTGCCCCGCAATTGTTTTGACACTTAAAACAGTTTTTCCCTGTCTGATTTGTAAAAAACTGCTCATTTTTTGAAGAACAACATTTTCTCGTTTCAGTGCTTTCAACATGTTTATAAACTCGACACCATTTACAAGAACTTTTCCGCTCTTTTCAATCATGATTCCGTGTTCGATTTTTGTTTGCAAACCACTTTTTAAATCTGTTGCTCGAATTATTAAAACATCATCTTTCGCAATAATTTCGAGATTTGCCGTTAAAGAATCGTTGTTTTTTTTGTCGATAAAATTTGAGAGAAGTGAAATATTTCTCTCTAAATCTGTTTTGTCAATTGTTATTTTCAGTTTCTAGCCTTTCCCTCAATAATAAATCGTAGTGCATTAAGTCGAATGAAACCTTCAGCATCTTTTTGGTTATAAACCTCATCCTCTTCAAAAGTAGAGTAATCGGCATTGAAAAGAGATTTTTCAGATTCCCGACCAACTACAAAAATATTCCCTTTGTAGAGTTTCAATCGAACTTTTCCTTCAACATTTTTTTGAGTTTGGTCAATCGCACTCTGTAACATTCGTCGCTCAGGCGAAAACCAGAATCCATTGTAAATCAATTTCGCATATTTCGGCATCAATTCATCTTTCAAGTGTGCTTCTTCTCGGTCAAGGCAAATCGACTCAATAGCTCGGTGAGATTTCAACATGATTGTTCCACCTGGTGTTTCGTAAGCCCCTCGACTTTTCATTCCAACAAATCTATTTTCAACAATATCAATTCGCCCAATTCCATGTTTTCCACCAAGCTGATTTAATTCTCTCAACATTTCCGCAGGTGAAAGCTCTTTTCCATTTAATTTTATTGGATCACCGTTTTTGTATTCAAGTTCGATATATTCAGCTTCATTTGGAGCTTCTTCAGGATCAACTGTCCATCTCCACATATCTTTTTCAGGTTCAGCCCACGGATTTTCTAAAATTCCACCTTCGTATGAAATATGAAGTAGATTTGCATCCATTGAATACGGAGATTTTTTCCCTTTTCGGTCAATTGAAATTCCATGCTCTTCTGCATATTTCAAAAGTTTTTCTCGAGAATTCAAATCCCACTCTCTCCAAGGTGCAATAATTGTTAAACTGCTATTAATTCCAAGATAACCCAACTCAAAACGAACTTGGTCATTTCCTTTTCCAGTAGCACCGTGTGAAACTCCGTCAGCATCAACTTGTTTTGCAATTTCTGCTTGTCGTTTTGCAATGAGTGGTCGAGCGATTGAAGTTCCTAAAAGATACTCGCCTTCATAAATTGCATTTGCTCGGAACATTGGAAAAACATAATCACGAACAAACTCCTCTTCAAGGTTTTCAATAAAAATGTTTTCAGGCTTAATTCCTAAACCGAGTGCTTTTGCACGAGCAGGTTCAACTTCTTCACCTTGCCCAATGTCTGCTGTAAATGTTACGACTTCACAATTGTATTCATCTTGTAACCATTTTAAAATAACACTTGTATCAAGCCCACCAGAGTAAGCAAGAACAACTTTTTTAACTTCTTTTTTCACAATTTCTCTTTCAGACTTATTTTTAATAATTTTATCCGATTTTTTGTAAAATAAGAATTACTTAATGCTTGTTTCTAGTTTTGGAAGAATATCTTTTTTGAAATCTAAAGTTTTGAGACATTCGATATTTCGCGGACAAACTAAATTTTGATTACAAGGTCGGCAAGAAAGTTTTTTTTGCACAATTTCAATATTTTGTAGCGGAGCAGAGTTTTCTGGAATATTTGGGCCAAAAAAGCCGATTGATTTTGTTCCGAGTGCGGTCGAAATATGCAAAGGACCAGAATCAGAACCGATAAAAAGCGAAATTTGAGAGAGTAGCTTTTTTAATTCGTATAAATCACCACTAAAAATTTCAACATCAAACCTGTTTTTCAATCTTTCTAAATCTTCTTTTGAATCTCCAAAAATATAAATCTTTTTATTATTTTTCAAAAGAAAATCTATAATTTGTTCAACAAGAAAGATTGGAATGTTTCGGATGGGATTTCTAGCTCCAATATGAATTGCGACCTCATCGTTTTCAGTTATTTTAACATTTGTTAGTTGCGGAATTTGAGTTTCTGTTCCGATGAGGTCATAGCCTTTTACAATATGTCCGCTTTTTCGTTTTCTTGTTTTTGTGTATGGAGAAAAAAAAGCATCAAGTCTATTTTTTACAAAACCTATTTTCTCTTTTGATTTTGCAATTTTGACAATTTTACGACTAACTTTTGATGAAGAAAAATCATAGACAAAATCAAAATCCATTTTTAGAATTTCCTCTTTTGAAACTGTTGTTACCCAATTTTCTCGGCAAAGAATAGCTTCGTGTCCCTCTCGAGTTACAAAATAGGACTTCTCAAAATCTTCAGAAATCTTTTTTGCATATCCTAAACATGAAATTAAATCTCCAATATTTGATGTATTTATAAATATAACTTTCAAAAAATATCTTTCCCTCTTTCCAAAAGAAATCCTTTTTAAATTTCCAAAATTTTAACTAGAAAATTTTATTTAAGATTTCCTTTTTCCAAACCATATGATAAATTGTTTTTTCTGCATGTGGTGATTTGTTTTGCACGAAATCAGAAAATTTTTCACCTTTTTCTGTTGCTTTCCAAACATCATCTTCACGAAATTGAAAGCCGATTTCTTCCAAAAATTTATTCAGATTTTGTGGTCGTGGTTTATCACCTTTTTTCGTGGAAACAAGTTTTTTTGCTTCTTTTGAAAAATCGCCGTTCATCACAATTTGACAAAGTTCCGTAACTGTAAAATATTTTTCAGTTGTGGGAACTCCTTTTTTCTCTGCAATTTTCAAGAAATCAACACCAGTCTCTTTTTTCACTGCTCGATTTGTCGTAATTGCTAACTCTTCTTTTCTCTCAATTCCCAAACGAAAAAAGACATCTTCAAAAATCTTAAATTCTTTTTGAGAAATTTCTAAAAGTTCTGCTCTTTCACGAATTTTTTGCATATCAAGATTTGTAGAAACATTTTCAAATTTTTGTAAAATCAAATCTTCAGCCCAATCACGAAACTTTTTTGCTCGTTCAGATTTGATGAAAAATCCCAAACGGATCACTCCCCTTTTTGTCCAAAAAAGTTTTCTTTGCATTCCACCATTTGTTTCAATATTGAGAAAAACAAAATGCTTATTTTCTGTGAGTTCATCTTGATGTCTAGTCCGTGTTCTAAGCAATGACTTTTCTTGAACACCATAACCCTTTGCTACATCACTATTTGGAATTAGATACTCATAATTTATATTCTCTTCTATTTTAATTTTTACATCTTCAAACTTTAATAGCAAAACCATCTCTTTAATTATTTGTTCTTGAATTATACCATTATATTGATTGTTTTGTGTTTTGTTGTAAGGGGTCGTCAAAATGACACCCCCTTTATTTAAAAAGAGGATAGTGTTTTAAATTTCTCAAAAAAATCTTGAAATTCTAAAAGTTTATTTTGAAGTTTTTGGTTTTCTAAAATAGTTTCTAAAAAAATTATATTTTGCTTTGGAATTTGATTGGAAGCACTCCATCTATTAATTGTCGGTAAAGAAATTCCTGTTTTTTCAGCTAATTCTTTTTGAGTGATTCCAAGTTCTCGGCAAGTTTTTTTAACTAAATTTTCTTCTCTGTTTTCCAAAAGAAATCCTTTTACTATAATCTTTTAATTACTTCTTTTCGACCAAAGTAAGAAACTGGAATAGTATGAAACTCCAAAATTTTAATAAAAAAATCTTCTGCTTTTTCTTTTTCAGTAATATTTAAATTTTCACTTATATCTATTTTTTGTAAAAACTCTTCAATATTTTTAAAGTCATAGGTAAATCCTTGATTAGCATAAAAAGCATTACCAAACTGTAAAGGTTTTTTTCCAAACAAAGAAGCTTCAAGAAGACCTTGTGAAGATAACCCTAACACAAAATTACTTATTCTGAAAAGTTGGTAAATATTGAAATTCTCTGTTAATAAAACTCTATTATTTTTTCCAAATGTTTTACTTAATTCATTAAGAGTTAAAGGTGCTTTTAGATTTGCTTTTTTATTTTCCCACGGATGAGCTTTAAAAACTATATTGAAATTAGTGTTCTCTAAAATTTTGTAAATAATATCTTTATAAAAATACAATGAATTGATATTGTCGAGCTTAGTCTGAAGAATTGAAAAATCATTAATAACTTGACCAATTATTAAAACAGTTTTATTTTTATTGGAAAACTCTAATTTTTGTGATTCTTCTGGCTGAACAACATTTTTATTTTTCATTCTTGACAGTTTTCTAAAAGCAAAAAATCTATGAATGTAAAAAGAAATGCTTTTTCTTTCAAGTAAATAATTTGACTTTGCAAAATTAGAATTATTTGGAATATGTTCATATTTTCTTTCAAAATAGTAATCATTTCCAGTAAAAAAAATGCTCAACTAAAAATAGTGGAACTCCAATATCTTTTGTAACATAAATTAAAGCTTGTCCATAAGTTAAGCCCCCAGAAAATAAAATAGCATGAGTTATATCTTTATCGTTCTGAAAAAGCTCTTTCCAAAACAAAACCCAAAATTTTGCAGAAGCAATATTTAAAAGTAAATCTTCTTTATTCTCATAAAATGCTTTTTCAAAAATAAATTCTGTATTTGATGAAATTTCTTCTGAATACCAATTTGGTAATGTTATAAGAAAAGATAACATTTCAGCTTTTGATAAAATAAAATTATCTAATTCCTTTTCAAACAGTTCTTTTTTTGATAAGACTTCTAAATCCTTGTAAATAAACTCAAGCTCTTTTTCATTCTTGAAATTTCTATAATTTCCATGAATCTTTTTGTATTCTTCATATTTTGTTGAATGAAAATAATCAAATTTTTGAATCGCTTTTAATAAACTTCTAAAATTACCTTTATTGACATGAATTCTATCTGATAAAACAATTTTCAAATCAATTCCTTTTTTTGATATTATAACTATTAAAAAGATTAGTAATGAAAGTCGTATTTTTTTACACAGATGACAAATTGTATTCCCAACATGCAAAGCTTTTAGAACTCTCTCTAAAAAAATTAGGAATTGACTATTTTTCAAAATCAGTTTCAGCAAATGAGTGGCAAAATATTATTGCTTTTAAACCTCAATTTATTTTAGAGATGAGAGAAAAATTTAGAGGTGATTTAGTTTATATTGATGCCGATGCTTTTGTTCATTCAGATTTCCGACCAAATTTTGAAAACATAACGGAAGATATTGGAGTTCATTATTTAAAAGATGAAGAACTTATTAGTGCAACTATTTTTATGAAAGATAGTGAAAAAACTTTAAACTTTATGCAAAAGTGGGTTGAAAAGCAAAAAGCAAATCCTGAAATTTGGGATCAAAAAGTTATGCAAGAGACAATAGAAGAGTTTGATATTTCTGTAAAAAAACTTTCTCCAGAATATACATTTATTACAGATATTACAAAAGAGAGATATGCCGATGAGGTCGGAAAACCAATTATTGAACATCTTCAGGCAAGTCGAGAGAGTCGCTACAAAAAGAAAAATCAGAAATTTTTACGAAAGATTTTTGGAATCAAAAAGAAACCAAATCATAGATTACTTTTTAGACGAAATAGAGTAAAAGAACTTTCAAAAAGTGTAAATATGGAATTTGAGATTGAATGATCTTTTTATAGTTTCTGCACCTTTTCAACTTCTTTCAGCAATTGAGGCAAAACATTTTTTTAAAACTCAAAATTCAACAATTATTTACTCAAAGGAGTTAGAAAATTCTTTAGATTTTGTAAATTGGAATAGAAAAATTGAGTTTCCAAAAAGTGAAAAAAAGAGCAATTTTAAAAATTCTCTAAAATTTGTAAAAGAGTTAAAAACAGAGGAATTTAGATACATTTTTGTTGGTGATTTTTTTTCAAAATCAAGAAGCTATTTACAAAGAATTCTCTCCTCCAATTTAAAATCTGAGAAAGTTATTTTTCTTGATGATGGAATTTTGACAACTCTCCAAAATTTACAAAATGGTTTTAATGGGGAAACTCATTTTTGGAAACTTTTTCGTTGGAAAATATTTGGATACAAAACAAGTTTAAAAGATTTTTCTCTTTTTACCGTTTTAAATATAGAAAAAGAAAGTTTAGAGATTTTTAAAAATGATTTCTCTTTTTTTAAAAGTTTAGCAGAAAAAGATTTTGTAGAAAAACCTGAAAACTTCTATTTTATAGGTTCAGCAAAATTTGAAACTTGGAAAATGAGTGAAGAAAATTTTGAGAATTTTATGAAAAAAGTTTTTGCATTTGCACAAAAACATCAAAATATCTATTTCGTACCTCATCGCCACTGTTCTCAAAAAAGTTTGAAAATTGTTCAAAAAATTGGTTTTCAGGTTTTGAAATTTTCCAAACCGATCGAGTTTGAATTTCTAGAGCGAAAAGAGAAACCAGTAAATATTGCTTCAGCAACTTCAACAGCTCTTTTAAGTCTAAAAGTGATTTTTGAACCACAAAATGTTTTTTCTTTTAAAGTTCCAGAAAACGAAGTTCGCAAAGATAGAGTTGAAGGAATGCAAAATTTATATAAAACTTTTTCAGATTTTGGAATAGATTTAATTTAATTTGTATAGAATGATACAATATTAAAAACTAAGGGTAGGAACTGTTTGTGTATGCCTCTTTTAAATCAATAGGTGCTTATGCACCAGAGAACACTTTGACAAATAGCGATCTTGAAAAAATGGTCGATACAACTGATGAATGGATTTTAAAAAGAACTGGAATTAAAGAGAGAAGAATTGCAGGACAAGATGAATTAACAAGTGATATGGGTGTTAAAGCAGGGGAACTTGCGATTAAAAGAGCTTGTTTGGAAAAAAGTGAAATTGATGCAGTTATCTGTGCAACGATTTCTCCAGATCATTTTTGTATGCCCTCCACGGCGAACCTCATCGCCCACAAACTAGGTTTAAATCCCGTAACATCTTTTGATATTTCCGCGGCTTGTACTGGTTTTATCTATGTTTTAAACATTGCAAAAGCTTTTGTAGAATCTGGTAGTTTTAAAAATGTTCTTGTTATTGGTGCGGAAAAACTCTCTTCAATTGTAGATTACACAGACCGAGGAACTTGTATTCTTTTTGGAGATGGTGCAGGTGCTGCTGTAATTGGTAGAACAGAAAATAAAGAAGAAGCAATTATCGATATTCACACAGGAGCAGATGGAAAATATTCGGATTTTCTTATTACTCCAGGTGGCGGTAGTGCTGAACCGTGTTCGCTTGAGACGATTGAAAATCGTCGCCACTACATGAAAATGCAAGGAAATGCCACTTTTAAAGTCGCGGTAAAAACTCTCACAAAAGATGTGATTGACATCATGGCAAAAAACAATATTCCATCCGAAGCAATCACTCACTTTATTCCGCACCAAGCAAATTACCGAATTATCAAAGCTGTTGGCGATGCCCTAAAGTTACCTGATGAAAAAGTTGTTTTGACAATTGCAAAATATGGAAACACCTCATCGGCATCAATTCCAATGGCAATAAATGATTTATATGAAAAAGGTGGTTTGAAACGGGGCGAACTTATGCTACTTGATGCTTTTGGTGGCGGACTAACTTGGGGTAGTGCCTTAATTCCATTTGGAGGTGAATAGTGAAAAATACATTCTCAATAATTACGATTTTAACCGCTTTTTCTGGATGTATTAGTCCAGATGATTGTGAAACTGAAACAGAAATAGTTTATGTAGAAGTAAATAATACAATTGAGATAAACACAACAATTGAAATTGAAAAAACTTCAAACTATTTACATGGAATTGCAATTGACGGTTATTTACAAGGGGCAACAGTTCAAATTGGAAGTTATGAAACAGAAACCGACGAAAACGGAACTTGGAATCTAAATATTCCTAGTGATATAAATTTGAGTGGCGAAATTATTCAGATTTACGGCGGAATTGATTCAGACACGGGTGATGAATTTGAAGGTGTTTTAAAAACTCCTTTTGAAAATTTTGATACCGAAATTATCTCAACTCCTCTCTCAACTCTTGTATCTTCTCTTGTTCGTGAAAATGTTCCTGTTGAAACTGCTTATCAAAAAGTTGGCGAAATAGTTGGAATTGATCCAAAAAACTTGAGAAAAAACCATTTTGAATTACTTGACGAAAATATTTCTGACGGTTTGGAAATTGCAAAAAATGCTCTGCTTTTACAAAAGGGAGTTGAAATTGTTTCAGAAAATTTAAATGGAGATAGTTTTGATTTTGAGCTTTTACAAAAAGGAATTGCAAAAGCAATTTTGAGTGATGAAAATCTCTCAATTCAGAAAATTTTAAGAGAACCAGAAAAAATAATAATTCAACTTGGAGCAACTCCTGAAGCTTTTAGAAATTTTGATTTGTCAAAAGACAGTATCTCTTTTATTGCCGATGAAGTTGAAAAAATTGATTTTATTGATGGCAAAGATCGAGAGCTTTCAATTCGAGAACAATCAAAAGTTATTGATTTAATGAGTGAAGAGTTTGAGAGATTTGTTCGAGATGAAAATGATGAAAACTTATCAATTGAAGATATTGAAAAGAACCTTATTGTTTTTGGTGGAGTTGAAGGAATTGTTGAAAAAATAGACTTTGATGAAAAAAATTCTGACCTCATCGACTCATTTTTCTCAAAAGATATTGTTAAAGAAAATGTTGATAGCTACGATATTTTGAAGGATTTTGGACTTGAAGACGATGATATTCGACACATTGACGAACATGAAGATATTGATTTTATTAATTTGAATTTAGAAGAAGCTGATATTGAACAAATTAGCGATGAGGTTCAAAAAATCAAAGATCGTTTCCCAGAAATTCCTGAGACTGAAGATAGTTTTCCTGAGCTTCCTCGACCAACTGAAGAAGATTTAGATAATACATTTTACACAGAAGAAGAAGAGTCAAGAATTCTTTACTAACATTTTGTGAAGAACTCTGCCCTAAAGGGCGATGGTTTTCGGCACACTTGCTAAAGCTGAAAATCTTTTAAGATTTTTTTCAATTTAAATTATTTTTAATAAACTCCGTTATAATTCCATTAAATATATAAAAAAAAATTTAAGGAAACTATTTGAAATTTTTAGCAATTACACTTTCTCTTTCGTTTCCTCTTTTTGCGGAAAATATACAAGAAAGAATGGCATCTTATGATGAACTGAATTTGACTTGGATTCTCATTTCAGCTGCACTTGTTTTGCTTATGCAAGCAGGATTTACAGCTGTTGAAACAGGAATGATACGAGCGAAAAACAGTATTAATGTTGCGATAAAAAATGCGATTGACTTAATGTTTGCAATTGCAATTTTCTTTTTAGTCGGCTATGCATTTATGTTTGGTGATAGTGTTGGCGGGTGGATTGGATTTTCACATTTTGCACTTTCCGATGTAACAGAAGAGTATGATTTTGCATTTTTCGTATTTCAAGCAATGTTTGCGGGAACGGCAATTACAATTGTTTCAGGTGCAGTAGCGGAGAGAATGAATTTTCTCGGTTACATAATTGCAGGTGTGATTTTGATCGCATTTGTGTATCCAGTTTTTGGACACTGGACTTGGGGCGGAGGTTGGCTATCAGAAATGGGCTTTATGGATTTTGCGGGATCAACAATTGTGCATTCAATCGGTGCATGGGCAGGTCTTGCAGCAACTCTAATCATGGGACCTCGTATCGGTCGTTTCAGAAAAGGTAAAGTTGTTGAAATCCCAAGCTACAACCTTTCAACCGTTGCGGTCGGTATTTTCATTCTTTGGTTTGGATGGTTTGGATTTAACGGTGGTTCGACTCTTGGAATTACAGACAATGTCGCAAAAATTATCTTAAATACAAATATTTCCGCTGCATTTGGTGGAGTAACAGCATTTTTTGTCTCAATTCTTCTTTACGGAAAACCAATTGTAGATAAAGTTATGTTTGGTGCCTTAGCGGGACTTGTTGGAATTACGGCAGGTTGTGATGTTGTTTCAACTGGTGGAGCTGTTGGGATCGGTGTTCTTTCAGGAATCGCAATGTATTTTGGGGAATATGTTCTTATTAAATTAAAAATTGATGATCCAGTTTCGGCAATTCCAGTTCATGGTTTTGCGGGAGCGGTTGGGACAATTACATTAGCGATTTTTGCACCAGAAGATTCTCTTTCAACTGGTGGAATGTGGTCGCAAATCTATGTTCAAATTTTCGGAGTCGTAACGGGATTTCTTTGGGCTTTTCTTATTGGTATTTTCATTTTTACAATTTTCAAAGGAATAGGAATTCTTCGGGTTTCTCACAAAGATGAATATATTGGATTGAATGCTTCAGAACATGATGCAAAACTTGAATTTAATGATGCTCTCAAAACAATAAATCAGATTGTTGCTTCTGGAGATTTCTCAAAAAGAATGAAAGTTGAACCAAATAGTGAAGTTGCAATTCTTGCGAGAAGTTTTAACGAACTTTTGAATGACATTGAGAGTAGTGCAAAAACAATGTCAAAAATAGCAAATGGAGATTTAGCAGTCGAAGTTATTCCACGAAGTCAAAAAGACCTTTTGCGAAATTCTCTTCAAAATATGATTTTAAATATGAGAAATGCGATTGTTGAAATTCAGGATGGCTCTGAAACAATTCAGAAAAATTTGGCAAATATTCAACACTCAAAAAATGTTTTTGTCGATTCAAATTCTCAATTTATGAAAGGAATCGACAACATTACAATTAGTTTAGATAATGCGAATCTTGGAGAGGGAAGTGCTGTTTTGCACAACGACATTCAAAAAGGTGAAAAAGCAATTCGACAATCAATTGCGGATATTGAGGGAGTGAATAACTCTTTGGAAGATATTGTTTCTGCAATTGAGAAATTAAATTTAAAAGCAAAAAAAGTGAAAGAGACAATTGGAAAACTAGAAGAGATTTCAGACCAATCAAATTTACTTGCATTAAATGCTGCGGTTGAAGCTGCTCATGCTGGGATACATGGAAAAGGTTTCACTGTTATTGCTGATGAGGTTCAACATCTTGCAGAAAATTCTATGGTCTTGACAAGAGATATTGGAAAAATTGTTGATGAAATGCTCAAAGAAGCGGATAATACAAAAGTTCAAACAAGCGAAGGTCAAAGACGAGTTATAAAACTTACAAAAGAGTCAAAAGACTCCCTTTCGGCACTTGACAAAATTAGTAATTTGACATCAAATACTTTTGCAATTATTTCAAATATTCTTGATTTGATAAAACAACAGTCAAGAAATCGAGGTGAGTCTGAACATATGTTGCACACACTCTCAATTTCACTCTCTCAAGTTATGGGAAGATCAACAAAATTACAAAATAGTGTTTCGCACTTTAAAGCTTAAAATTTGTCGGATTTCTCCGACAAAACTTCTACATAATGAAAACAGAAGGAACGATAAGAGGATACTTCTTATATTTTCTAAAAAGATGTTTTCTAACAATACCTTTTAAATCATTCTCTAAAGATCGCGGATTATCTAAAAATTTATCTCGCAAATTACTAAGGAAACTTTCGATAACTCCAGAAATTTCAATAGAGAGAGCTTTCTCCATTTTGTCAGATACCAAACCAAAACTTGTTACATTCGGTCTGCCAATAACAGTGGCATCATCTCCAGAGATTTGAGCAACAATAACAACAATTCCGTCAGTTGCTAATTTTTGTCGGTCAATGACAATATCAGAGTCAATTTTAATATTTTTCTGGTTGTCGATGAAAGTTTTTCCAGTTTTGACATGTCGAACTTTTTTAAGATATTTTGGATGAAGTTCAATTTGATCGCCATCTTTCATAATAAAGATATTTCGTTCAAGAACACCACAAGCAATACCAGTTTCACGATGTGCATTTGTGTGATTATATTCACCATGAACAGGAAGGAAAAATTTTGGTTTAATGAGTCGTAACATAAGTTTCTGTTCTTCTTGAGAGGCATGACCAGAAACATGAAGATTTTGAGTTTTGTTATAGACTTTTGCACCGAGCATCTCAAGATAGTTCATCATTTTTGAGATACCTGCCTCATTTCCTGGAATTGCACGAGCAGAAAGCACAACTGTATCAGTCGGCTTAATTTTAACAATTCTGTGTTCATTTTTTGAGATTTTGAAAAGTGCTGAATTTGTCTCACCTTGCGAACCAGTTGTAACAATTAGGATTTCATTATCTCGATATTTATTCAACTCATGCGGTTCGATAAAAGAGTCTTCATGAAGTCGAATATAGTCATAATTTATTGCAGTCTCAATATTTCTCTCCATTGAACGACCAATGACACATATTTTTCGATTATATTTTAAACCAACAGCAATTGCTTGATAGACTCGGTGAATATTTGAAGAGAAAGTGGACATAAAAATTCGCCCTTTCTCTTTTACAAAAATTTTCTCAAAAGCTTCCGAAACAATACTTTCTGAAAGAGTAGCCCCAGAATTGTGAGAATTTGTAGAATCACTAAGAAGAGCTAAAACTCCTCGCTCTCCGTAATATGCGAGTCGGTGAATATCTGCGGGAAAACCATCAATTGGAGTGTGATCAAATTTAAAATCTCCAGTATGGATAATTGTTCCCGCATCTGTAACAATTGCGAGTGAAGATGCATCAATAATTGAGTGAGTCATATGAATCCACTCAACATCAAAATCATTTCCAATATGGAGCAGTTGTCGTTTTTCAACTGGACGGAAAAAACTTTTGTGTTGCATCATTTTATGCTCTTGGAATTTATTCAAAATCATTGCAAGAGGTAGAGGAGTTCCATAAATAGGGACTTGCAACTCTTTAAAAAGATAGGGAACAGCACCAATATGATCTTCATGCCCGTGGGTAATTAAAATTGCGACAATCTTGTTTTTAATTTGCCGAACATATGAAAAATCTGGAATAAGAATATCAACACCATGCATATCTTCAGTTGGAAAACTAATTCCTACATCGATAAGAATTGCCTCATTTTCAGTTTCAATAACAGTAAGATTTCCACCAACTTCACCTAAACCACCAAGTGGAGTAATTCTGATTTTTGCATCTGTGTTGAAATCGAGTTTATTAAAACTTTGAAGTCGTCGCTGGTGCATTCGTTGATTTTTTTCAATAAAAGGTCTAAGTGTTGAATCCATTGCACCAAATGGCACTTTATAATCTTGTCCAGTTAAATTTGCAATAGGATCAAAAGATGAATTTCTATCTTTTTTCCCTCTATTATTCGGTCTTCGTTTTCCTCTTTTTTCATTAGGAATTTCATCAAAGTCTTTATGTTCTTTTTTCTCGAACTCTTCCAATTTGTAACCTCTCTAAGGTATTAAAAATTTGGTGATAATCTACTGTTTCTATTTGATGAGGTCGGATAGAGTTTGAAATTTCTAGTTCTGAAAAAATAGTTACCAAATCATCTTTTTTGTATTTTTGACTTAAGTTTTTTAAAAGAGTTTTTCGAGGTTGTTGAAAAGCTATTTTTAAGAATTTCTTAAAATTTTCATCTATTTTTTTTTCATTCTTTCTCTCGAATTGAATAACAACAGAATCTACTTTTGGAGGTGGATCAAATGATTTTGGTGGCACAAAAGTAACCATTTCTACATTCCCAACTGTTCCCGCAAGAACAGAGAGTGAACTAAAGTTTTTGTCGCCACTTTTTGCAAGAAATTTTTCACCAACCTCTTTTTGAACCATAACAGTCGCAGAAGTGCAATTTAAATCATCAAGAGCTTTTAAAATAATAGTTGTTGCAATATAGTATGGTAAATTTGCAACAATCTTATATTTTCCTTCAAAAATAGATGAGTCTTTCCAAAACTCTAAAACATCTCCACAAATAAGATTAAAAGATTCTTCTTCAATCTCAGTTTTGAACCGCTCTTTTAAAAAATTGCAAAGTTCAACATCAATTTCATACCCGACCACACTTTTAGATTGCAGTAGATATTCTGTTAAATCACCTAAGCCAATCCCAATTTCAATAGTTTGATAATTGTCATTGGGAATCGCTTCGAGGATTTTCCTTTTTATACTGCTGTCTTTTAAGAAGTTCTGACCGAATTTCTTTTTTGCTCGAATCTCCAAATTATTCACTCTCCAACTCGTCGAAAGCTTTGTTTGATTTATAAATTGCAATATCTTTTTTTGCAGAAACAAATCGCTCTTTTATATAAGTTATTATTTTGCTATTCTTGATACAGCCTTTTGCAAAAATTCGCCCCTCATCTTCTCTATAAACAATATGCTTAAATTCTGTTGAATTTTTTACAAATGAGCTTAGTTTTGGATCGTTTTTAAATTTATGCACAATCTCTTTTTCAGAATTTTCAGAAATATTTTCAAAATTTTCATATGCCGAACGATCAAGACCATCTTGAAGCTGACTCTCAAGCTTTCTATGAACACTCATTTTTAAATAATCTACTTGCGAATAACTGCCATCAAGATAGGCATTTGAACATATCATTTCATCTTCTCGCACCATATACCAAGATGGAGCTCCATCAATTCTAACATTTACACTATACTCTAAAGCACCCTCAAAAAGGTAGGCAGCAAGAGTATTTAGCAGAGTTAAAGCTAAGCCTTCAATCATTTAATATACCTCCTCTCTTTTCCAATATGCATGTAAGTATATCAGAGTTGATAAGTTGAATCTATCTTTTAAGTTTTTGTTATTTTTTGATTGTCGGAGAGAGTCCGACAAGAAGTTTAAGCTATTTGTATTTTGAAAGGTCTATTTCCGAACTCGTTGTGTTACCAAGTTAGGATTTTATTTTCTGTAATTTTGCAGGACCAATTCCACGAACATTGATTAGCTCATCTGGATTATTTAAACCATTTGCATTTCTGTATTGAATAATTCTTTCCGCGATTACACTTCCAATTCCCTTTATATTCATAAAGTCCTCTTTTGTCGCCGTAGAAATATCTAGGCTAAAAAGAGTTGAGAGTGTAAAAAAGAGAATTGCAAAAAATTTAAACATTTTTTTACTCTACAACAACTGGAATAGTGAATTTTGGCAAGTTAGAGAAATTGTTGTCGTATCCCATAACCAAATCAATATTCAAATAATTTGTTGACTCTTTTGCTTCGTCAATTGTCATTGAAAACGAAACATGATTTCCATATTCAGCCTCTTCAACTGTAAAAGCAACATTTGAAACTGTTCCATTTGCATCTACATAAGCAGGACTTGGAAAAATAGTTTCCATAGAAGTTGCTGATTGATTTACTAAATCACCCATAAAAACAATTGGAAGATTTGTTGTAAATTCACCAGAAATTTCAGTTCCTGAAAGTGTTGCGACCTCATCGTTAATTTCAAAGTTTGCTAAGTTTTTAACATATTCATCACATCTTTCTGGAATTTCTGTCAAACCATTATCAGACCAAAAATCATCAGAATTTACATTTAAACAGGTGTCATAAAGTGGGTAATAGACTTCATAAACTGGGACATCTGACGGCTCATAACTCATAATCCAGAAACCCTGATTTGGTGCTAGTTGATCAACAACCTGAATTGATGGACTTATGTTTGCATCAGCTGAAAGCTCTTCTAATTTTTTTCTTGTTGAATACTCTGGTGAATAAGCTAACCATCCAGCATTATTATTGTCCCAAGCCCAAACAAGCTTGACAAGGCTTCCGCCATTTCCAAAACTCTTTTCTAAATCAATCTCTTCATTAAATCCAAATAGTTGCCAATCGTTTGTAAGATGTAGAGTTTTTTCAATATCAATATTATTTCCAAGTGGGTTTGCAAATAGTGAAATCGAAGTTGCAACCGATAAAAAAGCCAATTTGTTTCTCATTAAAATTCCTTTTGTTTTTACAATCGACATGTCAATAACTACTTTAAGTTATGTTTTAAAACTTTAAGTAATTTCCTTTTCTTAAATATTTTTTGAATTTCTCTTTGCAAATTTCACTTTTTTCTTTTTCTAAATTTTCAATCTGCCTAGAGAATCTCTCAAAAATATCGTTTTCAGAATATCCAACAGAATCGATAATTGTTCCGATGTCTTTTCCTCTCTCTATTTTAGCAATTTCAAAACTGTTTTCAGTAACATCAACAATAATTTCATCAGGTCGGTCAAAAAGATTGTGTTTCATTCCTAAAATATCCTGATAAGCACCTGTTAAGAAAAATGCTAAATAATAATCCTCTTTCTCAATATCAATATCATGTAAAAAAAGTGGAGCTTTTTCATCAAACTCAATTTCGCCATCGCTGTCGCAAGTAATATCCCAAATTGAAGCAGGTCGCACAGCTTTTTTATCAAGATGATGGATTGGCACAATTGGAAAATTTTGTTGGAGTCCCCAAAAATCTGGCATTGATTGAAAAATTGAAAAATTTAGTAAATATCGCTCTTCAATTTTGTGCAAAATAGAATCGTGTTCATACTCAACAATGTCCTCTTTTTTTATAATTTTCAATATTTTACGAATAATCATTTGACCGAGAATTTCAATATTTGCACGATCCCGCAAATCTAAATATCCAAGTTCAAAAAGTGTTTCAATAGAATCTAAATGTTCAATTGTGTCATGCAACATTTCCAAAATCTGAACTTGGGAATTTTCACCATAATCAAGTTTTCTGTAAATTTTTTTAAGAGCTTTTACTGTTTTTGGATTCTTATTTTTAATTGAAAGATGATCTTCCGTGTAATCTTGGGAATACAATTCGATAACTTCTGTCAAAAGCAGAGAGTGGTTTGCAGAAATATAACGACCAAATTCTGTAAAAATATTTGGAACTTCTACTTTTTTATCAACAGAAATCTCTTTTAAAAGTTTGACAACATTTGAAACAAATTCCTCAGTTGTGTAGTTTTTATCTCGATTTGACTTGTGTTGTCCATAATTGACAGCAAGACCGCCGCCAAGATTTATCTTGTCTAAATTAATAGCACCCATTCGTCGAAGTTCCGCATAAATTTGTCCAACTTCCCGAATCGCTTTTTGCAAAGTGTAAATCGAATTGATTTGCGAACCAATGTGAAAATGTATCATCTTAAATTGATGAACAAAATTATTCTCTTTTAATAAATCAAGAGCTTGAATTAATTCTGTTGCGGTTAAACCAAATTTAGAATCCATTCCGCCACTTTTTGCCCAAGTTCCAGAACCATAAGAGTAGAGTCGGATTCGGATTCCGATATTTGGCATTTTGTGGAAATTTGGAGCAACAGCAAAAATATATTCCAATTCTGAAAGGCTTTCAATAATCAAAGTAATATCGTGTCCGATTTGTGAAGCAATAAAACCGAGTTCTATCATTTCCATATCTTTGAAACCATTTACCGTAATTGGAGCTTTGTATCCGTCGATTGAGATTGCAAGAAGTAATTCCGCTTTGCTTCCTGCTTCTACACCATAATTATATTTTGGAGCAAACCTTACAAATTCATCAAGAAAACCTTTATATTGATTTACTTTGAGAGGAAAAACAGCTTGGAAGTTTCCAGAATAGCTCTCTTTTTCCATAACTTTTCCGAAAGTGCTGTAAAGTCTGTCCATTTGCTTATCAATCAAGTGTGGAAATCTTACAATTAGTGGAGTTCCGACTCCACTCTCTTTTGCTTTTTGTAAAATTTCAAAAATTGAGGGTTTTATCCCATGATTTACTTTTAACAAACCATCTTCGATAAAAAAATTATCTTTACTCCAATACTGGAGACCATACTCATCATTTATCAATCTTAATTCACCACCTAGAACTTAAAAGCAAAATTATATCTTTGTTAAAACAACAAAATTATTCACTTTTGTAGCATTTTAAAATTTTTTAACTTCTTCTAAAAATCTATCGACAAGCTGATTTTCTGGTAGGGATGCAACAACTTCACCGCGAACCATTACAAGTCCCTTTCCACGACCATAAGCAATTGCAACATCTGAATGTTTCGCCTCTCCAATTGCATTGACAACACAACCCATCACGGAAAGATTTAGAGGCTTTTTTATATCTTGTGTAAGTCGTTCGACCTCATCGACTGCTTTAACTAAATCCGCCTCAAGTCTTCCGCATGTTGGACATGAAATAATATTTACTCCATTTTTTTCTCGTCCAGAATCTTTTAAAATCGCTTTTCCAACTTTTATCTCTTCCTCTAATTCACCTGTAATTGAGACCCGCAAAGTATCGCCAATCCCATCAAGAAGTAGAGAACCTATTCCAATCGCCGATTTTACAGTTGCATGAAAAACTGTTCCCGCTTCAGTAACACCGAGATGAAAAGGATAATTGTTCATTGGTCTTAATTTCCGATAGGCTTCAACTGTTCTTTCCACATCAGATGCTTTTAACGAAACTTTTATATCCGTAAAACCTAAATCTTCCAAGTATTTTATGTTGTAATCCGCACTCTCAACCATTCCTTTTGCGGTAACACCATATTTTTGCTCAAACTCTTTTTCAAGACTCCCCGCATTCACTCCTATTCTAATTGGTAAGTTTCGTTCTTGACAAACTTTTACAACTTCCCGAACTCGCTCTTTTGATCCAATATTTCCGGGATTTATACGAATCCCATCTACAAATGGAGCAACTGCAAGTGCTAATTTATGATTAAAATGGATGTCAGCAATTAGTGGAATCGAAGTTTTTTCGCGAATCTCTCTCATTGCCTCCGCATCTTCCATTTCTGGAATCGCAACTCGAACAATATCCGCTCCTGCAAAATGCAATCGATTGATTTGCGAAACTGTATCTTCTACATTTTTTGTTTTTGAAAATGTCATTGATTGAACTGAAATAGGTGCATCTCCGCCTATTTCAACTCCACCAACTGAAATTTTTTTTGTTTGAAATCTCTTTTTGATAGCTTTCTCCTTGGAGATATATCTATTATTCTATCAAATCAACTCTATTAATTTTCTACTCTTGACAAATCATTTTTTTTACTATTAGTAAATTTGTTTTTTATAAAAACTTTTTAATTATTGACATTTTATGCCTTACTCTCGAAATATAATTTCTTACTAAATTAAAAAAGGTTTGTCAGCTTGTCTTTCTTAAATATTTTTGACTTAGCTCAACATTACGGAATTTCAAAACTCGAAACCTCATCGCTCATAAAAGCAAAACGGAGAATTCTTGCTGAAATTGAACTTGATGACGATGAGGTCGAAATTAGAAACCAAACTTTCTCAAAAAGTGATGTTTTAAATCTTTTTTATGAAATTGATAAAAATGAAAATATTTTGAGTTTTCACAAAACAATTTTTCAAAACCAAAATTTAAATACTTTTCTTTACGGAGATTCTTCAACCATTCCAACAAAAGCATTTCACGATCCACTTGGTAGAACAAGCACAGATTTTACAAGTTATATTTCTCCATTTTTTGCAAAACAGTTTGGAAATCTTTACAAAAATGCTTTTGAAGAGGGAAATATTGAAGTTTTAAAATTCAATCCTCCAATTTCTGCACATTTTTTAGAAGATATTTATTCACCAATTCTCAAAAAACTTGAAGATTTAAAAAATGATTTGACTCTCTCAAATGTCGAAAGCAAAATTAACAATTCTGTAATTGAAAAACTGAATGCACTTCCACAATATTTTATGAAAAGTCGGAGTGATATTGCTTTGAGAGTTCGTTCTCTTTCAGTTGATGCTTGGAACAAAAAAGAGGATTTAGACCTTGCTTTCAAAATTCTTGATTTAGCTTTTAAACTTGATGTAAATTCTTCAACAAAACAGAAACTCGATGAAGACGAAAAAGGTTTAAAAGATTTAGAGCAAAAACAGAAAGAAAATGAGAAATTAGAAGGTTTTATAGAACTTATGAATAAAGCAGAAGAGATAAAAAAATATTCTGCAAATCCTTCTCAAATTTATAATTCTTTAGCTCCAAAAATCTTAAAAATTGATCTTTCCAAAGCAAAAGAGTTTTTACAAATTATGCTTATCGAAGATGCAAAACAAAAGGCTCATTCGAGAACTGATTATCAAAACCTACAAATAATCCTAAATATTGAAAAAATGGATAATGATTTTGTCAAAAATTCAATTGTTGAACATTTAGAAAAAATGGCAGAAAGTTGTCGAAATGTCCATTCTCAATATTCAATTGCTGAAAAGTTTGATGATTTAGCATACGAATTTAAAAATGGGTACAAAAGAGTTAGAAGCAAACCAAAACCGAAAGCAGAACCAATTTCATCTTATGAGAATTCTTCTATTGCAAGTAGTGATGCATGGAGTAGGAGCTTTTTGGGGTTGGGTAATCTTTATAGGTTTTATTTTATTTGTATCTAGTTTAGGAAAATAGAGAATGCGATTTTCTTCTTTTGAAAAAAAAGCAATTCTAAAAAGTGCTGATGAGGTCTTTGGAAAATGTGAAGTTTTCCTTTTTGGTAGTCGGATTGATGAAAAAAAACTTGGTGGGGATATTGATCTCTATATAGAAGTTTTGAACAAAGAGAACCTCTTTAAAAAGAAGATGAAATTTCTTGCCAAACTCTCCATGACTTTAGAGGAACAGAAGATTGATATTATTTTTAATGAAGATAAAAATCGTTTAATTGAACAGGAGGCTATGAAATGGGGAGAGCAAATATTGATTTAGAGAGAGTTCAGCACAATCTCAAAGAGGGATTTATCCATCTGAAAAGAGTCAATGAAGCAATTGAGGAGATTGAGAAAAAATATAGTTTTCCAATTTCGTCAAAAGAGTTTCAAAAAATTTTAGAAAATCGAGTTGATTTAGCTTTTAGCGACCAAATTATTTACCGTTTTTCAAAATTACAAGACTTTATTGGTGCAAAACTTTTTAAATCTTTTTTACTTTATCAGGGTGAAAATGTAGATAAACCGTTCCGAGACATTTTGAACCGATTTGAAAAAATTGAAATTTTAAATGTTGAAGAGTGGTTTGAAGTCCGTCATTTGAGAAACGAAATTGCACACAATTACGAAAGTAACGAAAGTGTTGCAATTGAGATTTTAAATGGAATTTTTGAAACTCGAAAAAACCTACAAAGAATCTTAGAAAGAATCCAAAGTCTCACAATGGAGTGAGACTCTAAATTATTTCGCCTAAAAAGTATCTTTTCCTCTAGCTTTCTCAAAATCTATCCAAAAATTCTCTTTTTCGACTTTTACAAGTCCAAAGCCTTTCATTGTTTGACTCCCAAAACCCGTGTTTAAAAGTAAATTTATCATCTCGTTATCCGCACTCAATTTATATTTTGCAGACCAAGTGAAATATGGTTTTCTGTTGTAAAAAAGTTTTGTTCTATTTTCACTCTGTTTTAAAACTTCCAAATTCCAATCACCTAAATACTCTTTTTGTATGAGTGTTTCAAATTTCTGGATACTTTGTCTTTTTAGATTTTCTTGAAACTTCTCATTTTTTGGTTCTAAAAAAATCTTTTTTCCTTTTTCATCTTTTAATGTTAGAAGAACATCTCCCCAAAAGATAATATCATCGCTTTTCCACTCTCTTCTTCTTGTATCTACTGTCTCATTTTTTAATCGAATTGTTCCCAATTCCAATCCGTGCCTAAAAATATGATCGATAAACCTCTCTTCAGTTTCAGGAATTAGAGAAGCAAAAAGAATTTTTATCTCTTTTGAGTCTTTTGGATAATCAATCTTAAAAACAGAAGACTTGAAAACTTTTCCCGATTCGTGTCGAAATCCATCATGCTCATAAGGTGCAACATGTTTAAAAATAAATCCTTGAAAAAGTCTTGAAATTACATCAAAAACAGGTAAATTTGCAGTTGTTTCAGCTCGATAAATCACCATTTAAATTATCCTAAAAAAATTCTTGTATAACATCTTCGTTCGGTTCTCGATTCAGAGCATTTTTAATTTTATGACTAAATTGTTCTTTCAATAAATCTATAACTTCATTCTGATTTTCACATTTAAAATAGTAATGTTGATTTGAGAGAACCTCATCGCTATTATCACCAAGAAGAATTTCTGTATTTATTAAAAGGTATAATGATTTCCGAATATCTTTTTCATCCTCTTCATTTCCAGCAAAAATGGACATATCTTCTAGCAAATCTTCAAAATGAATATCCCGATATGTTTCTCTTCTTTCCACCATTTTTCTAATAATTGATGTCAGAATCTCCAAACTTTCTGGAATTCTTAAATTCGGTTTTCCACTTGAAAGAATTGATTTGTAAGTTTCAAAACTATCTATTTCAGGGAATTCAGTCAATTCTGAAACAGGATTAAAACCACGAACTATCGGAAAACCTTTTTTTAATAATCTATAATCACTAGGCTCTTTTAAAATCAATTTCATATCTGTATCAAGAACAACATAACGAATAAAATCTACAAATTTTCCAAATCCAAATTTGTGATATGAAAAATCCAAAATTCCAAAATTTAAGGCAGTCTTAAAAGTTGAAATATTTATCCCTTTTGAATCATCAAATTTTAAAAAAATCCTAATTATATTTTTTGCCTGTTCAATCTCTTCGGAATCTGTGCCTGAGATTTGAGATATTTTCTTTGCAAGTGTCTGTAATCTAGGGTCTTGTTGAAACTGTATTTTTAAATTATCTTCTAACTCGACACCTTTCATTGATTTAATCTCTTTCTCTTTTTTTGGTTCAATGCTGTCCATCACAATAAAATGATCACAAACTTTCTCAAAAATAATACTTGAAGCATCCCGAAATGAGACACCAACAACAGATTTTCCGTACTCTTTTAATTTTTTAGCAATTGAAGAGAATCCTCCATCTCCAGAAACAATCACAAAAGTTGTTATAAAACTTTTTTGAAAGAGTATCTCCATAACATCAACAACAAGTTGAATATCAGAAGCATTTTTTGTTGCACCTTTAGAGAATCCAAACATCTGTATCGGCTCAATTCCCAAGTCGGAAATATCCCACCGCAACTTATTTAGTTTCTGATTACTCCAATCGGCATAAGCTTTTTGAACTGCTATGCCTCCATTTATATCAGCGGAAATCTTTTTTGAAATATCTTTCAAAGAGAGTTCATTGATAGAACTCATACTGTATCCACCAACTAAATTTTCTATGTCAAAGAAAATAGCTACATTTTTCAAAAAAATCCTTTTTGATTGAGATACTGTCAATAAATCCGCCCTAAAAGCGACCTGTTAGTAGGTATTTTGTTTATATTTCTCTCTAACCCCACCGTGTTAGCATTATACAAAAAATTTAGAAAGGAGAGGCGACTTCCTCAGCGGAGAGGGTTATGGAAGGAGATTGCGAAGCCATTTGTTAAGGTTTTAAAAATTGAATAAAAAATACTCCAAAAATTCCTAAAATTATAGAAACTACAAATGCAACAACAATTATTAAACCCCGTTTCGGTTTTGTCTTATCTTTTATAAAAGCAATTTTACTATCTGTAATTTTTTTGAGAAGATAGAACTCATTTGCATTTGCTGAAACTCGTTTTTCAATAAGAGACGAAATGACTTTTGTTAAGCTTTTTTGTAATTCCAAATTGTCGGTATTTTGCAACTCTTTTTCATAAAACTGCACTTTTGAGTCAATATCTTTCATGTCGATTTCTCGGAGTCGTTTTGTGGATTCTGTTAAAACTAAATCAACAAGCTCTTTTGCAAAAAAACGGTCTCTATTTGTTCCTGAAAAAGTTATAACTCCACTCTTTTTATCTTCGGAAACAGAAATAATTCCTGAAAAACTTTTAATTGCATTGTAAATTCGTTCCTCTTGTGAAAGTTCAGAAACATCATTCTCAATTTTAAAATCTAAACCGAGAGCAAAAACAAGATTTTGTGGATTCTCGATTTTTTCTAAAAGATTGTTTTCAGAAATCAGTTTTTCAAGAAAAATTTCATCACTCAAAATTGTTGAAATTTGAGAAAAAATAGAGATTTCCCCTCCACCAATATCAACTCCTGCAAATCCTGCTAAAGCACCAATTCCGCCAATTGAGGCACTCTGTTCTTGTGGAATCAAAACTATCGATGAGGTGTAGCTGTTTGGAGTTCTCAACATAAAAAAAAGTGTAAGAGATGTAACAAGGAATGAAAAAATCATAATTTTCCATTTGTTATTCCAAATTGTCGAAAAAAGTTCTCTTAAATCGATTTCATCTTCTTCTAATTCTCGAGGTCTATGTTCCATTTTTTCCATGCTTAAATTTATTTTAAATGTAAGAATAACAAAATTTGAAAGCTATTTTTTCGTTAAAATATTAAAAAAAGGAAAAAATGTTTTTAAAAATATTTTTAGCGGGATTTTTGACAATCTCTTTTGCAATTGCTGACGACGATTTTAAAGGTTGCGGTGAAGATGAAGATAAGGCACGAAAAGAGTTAAGTAGTGCAATTCATGTTACTGTCAAATCAGGATTTCAAAAATTTGCTTCAACAATCGGAGACAAAATTGGAATTGATGAGACAAAATTTTTCTCAAATCAGGAGACAAATTTAGAACTTTCTGGATTAGAAAGAAGTGAAGAAGATGGAAAAATCTGTTTTTCAATTTCAAAAGAGAAACTACGAGAAAATGCTGAAACAATTTTTACAGAAATCTCAAACTCAAATAATTCTACGGAAATAGTTGAAAAAGCGAAACGGGGAATTGCAATTGCAAAAGCCCTTGGTGATAATGACCTCATCGAAAAATTTTCTCAAAAAATAAATAGTGCAGAAGAGGAATCTTCATTTTTATCTTTTTCTCAAATCAAAGCACAAATCCAAAATTTTGCTATGCCTGAAGACGAAAAAGAAGCTTTTGAGAAATTATCTAAAATGATTTCTGATATTGGAAACAAAATTACAAATTCGGATGATCCAGAACAGATCGCTTTTTTGGAAGAGACAAAGAGTAAATTCCAAACTCTGCTCGGAAAACTTAAATTACAAAGTGTGATTTTTCACATTGAGGGCGGACGAAACTTAAAAATTTTTATTGATTCAAATGGGGATGCTTTTGGAACTGGTGAAAAAATTTCTCTCCAAACAGGAACTCACAATTACACAATCGAGGGTGAAGATATTTGTCCAATTACAGGAGAATTTTCTTTAAAAGAGTTGGAAAATATTGAAATTGCGAACATCGATTTAAAAGAACACATTTTGCCACAAATCAGTTTTTCAAGTAATAAATCTGAAAATATCGATTTGAAATTGGACGGGAAAGATATTGCTCTTGTCAAAAAACATAAACTAAAAAAATGCGAAGGCACGATTTTATATTCCACAACTTTTAACGATGGTGAATTTCAAGATGTTGAAAATGGAGAAATCGATTTAAAATCGGGACTTGACAAAGATATTTTCCTGAAATTTATTTCAACTGGCGAATTGAAAGCGATTAAAAACGAGATGAAATCTTATGTTGATGGCGACCGACTTGAATTTTTAGTTTCATACAGTTCTACAAGTGATAGCGACACTTACAACGGCGACGACAATTTAGAAGTTACAAATTTTGAGATAAATCACATGACTCAAAAGCGACTTTTCCGATACGGTTACGGTTTTATGATTGGAGTTGATGATTTTGATAAGCCAACAACTCGAAATTATGAACTCTATTACAGTTTTGCGATGCATTTTGCGACAATTGGAAAAAGTGAAATGCCTCTACAAATTGCAAAAAGCATAAGTTTTATTCCATATTTTGGTGCAAAAGTTGGTCTTGCATATCATGAATATCATAAAAATGGCGAAACAAAATATGTGTTTCCGACAAAAGAAGATTTAGAAGATACTGAAAGCAAAACAGCGGATGACTGGAAATTTTCTCGAGACACACTTCTATTCAAACCGTATATTGGAATCGATTTTGTTTTAAGTAAAGGTTTTGCACTCAAAGTTTTTGCCGAACAATCAATTTATCAAGACAAACGATTCCATATCGGAACTGGTTTAAGTGTCGAGTTTTAGATGATTCAAATTCATCAAAGTAGTTGCACCAGAACACTTTCAAAATTTTCAGAGTGTTCAAAATGTGTTGAAAGTTGTCCAAAAGAAGCTATCGAATTACAAAATGGGATTCCAAAAATTTCTCAAACAAAATGTATTGAGTGTGGAGCATGTATTGGAGTTTGTCCGACTGATGCAATTGAACTTGATAAGTTTTCTTCGATTGAAACAATTTTTAGCTTTTTAGAAAGTGGTGAAAATCGGTTGGATTGTCAAAAAAATATTCCATGTTTGGCTTCTTTTTCATCTCAAAACTTGGTTTCACTCTCTCTGCTGTCAAAAAAAGATATTGAGCTAGATTTTTCGCATTGTCAAAATTGTGAAATTTTTAGCGGAGTTCAGAAGCAGATAGTCGATTCTTTTGAAGAGACAAATTTTCTTTTAGAAGCTTTTTATACACCTCATCGCTTAAAAGCAGTTTCTGGAGAGAGTCAAAAAGTATCTCAAATCTCAAGTGAAAAACGAGCTTTACTTAAAGGTTCAGTTTTCTCTTCTCGTTTCGATGAGGTCAGCAATGAAGATTCTCAAAAAATCCGAAATCGTGAAATTCCAAAAAGTCGAAAACTCTTCCTTTTTGCAACTCGCGAATTGGAAAAAGAGAATCCAAATATTTTATCAAGTGAAGATTTGTCTTTTCTTTCTCAAAAAACAGTTTCAGACTCATGCACAAATTGTCAAATCTGCTACCGAATTTGTCCGACTCATGCTTTGCAAAGCGACTACAAAAACTCATTTATCGATTTTTCCGCAAACTTGTGTTTAAAATGCGGACTTTGTCATGATGTTTGTGAAGTTGATTCGATTCAAATCCGTAAAACTTTCTCTATTTCAGATTTTCTAAATTCTAAAACTGAAAAAATTGCAGAATTTGATGTTGGAAAATGTCGTGAATGCGGAAACTTTTTTACTAAAAAAGATGGAAATGAACTCTGCTACCGATGTGAAATTGAAGAGCGAGAAGCTCATGAACTTTGGGGTTTTTAAGGAACTTAAATTATGAAAAAGCTACTCCTACTATTTGTTCCTATTGTACTTTTTGCAATTCGTCCAATAAATATTTATCAAATTGGTGAAAAAGAGAACGGATTTTACGGGGATATAGATTTAGCAGTTACAACTACTCATGGGAACAGTGAGACGGAAAGTTATTCTGTCGGAGGTTCTCTCAGAAAATTCAACGATGATAATATTTGGTTTTTAAATGGAAAGCGAAATTTTTCACAAAGTGAGGGAATCACAACAACAGACAACTCTTTTTTTCATATCAGAAATATTCGTAGTTTAATACAAGAGAGCGATGAGGTCGGGGAATTAGATTGGGAAATCTTTGGTCAAATTGACCAAAACAAATTTCAAAAAATAGAGTTTCGTAGCCTTTCAGGTATTGGATTCCGTTTTAAACCCTTAAAAGATAACTATTTTTTTCTTGGAATTTCTCCAATGATTGTTCGTGAAATATATCTTGGTGATACAAAAACTGAAGATACGGTTCGAGGAAATTTTTATGTAAATTTTAAAACAGAAATCTTTGAAAAAAGTTCTATTAGTTACACAGTCTATTATCAACCAAGGATAGATAAAAATGATGATTACGACTTAATTCAAAAATTTGTTTATAAAAACAGAATAACTGACAAGTTTTCAATCAAATTGCAATTCAATTACGATTACGATTCTCACCCAATTGAGAGTGTTGAAAAATACGATGTAACTCAAAGAACTCTACTTTCGTATGAGTTTTAACTCTCTTAATTTAAAATTATTTAAAGAGTCTCTTTTATTAAATTTGAAAAACATTCAAATCGTTTAAACTCTTTTTTAAAATAGACTATGTAGAATACCGCAAAATATATCTTTAGGGAGTTTGTTAATGCAAACAACAAAATTAAAAGGTAATGACGTAGCTCTTGCTGGTAAAACAGTTAATGTTGGTGATAAAGCACCAGTTGTTACAGTTGTAAATAGTGAAGATCTTTCTGATGTTACAGTTGGTGGAGCTTCTGGAAAAAAACAACTTGTAGTTGCTGTTCCATCTCTTGACACTCCAGTATGTGCTACTGAAACAAGAACTTTCAATTCAAAAGTTGCTGATCTTGATAATGTAGACGTTGTTACAGTTTCTATGGATTTACCATTCGCATCAAAAAGATTTTGTGCTACTGAGGGAATTGATAAACTTGTTGTTGCTTCTGACTTCAGAAATAAAGATTTCTCTTATAACTATGGAACTTTAATTGCTGATGGTGCATTAGCTGGTGTTTCTGCTAGAGTTATTTTTGTAATTAACGAAGAGGGAACTGTTACTTATAAGCAAGTTGTTCCTGAAATTACAGAAGAGCCTAATTATGATGAAGCTCTTGAGGCACTTAAGTAATCTTTGATACATGACTTTTTAGTTATTGGTGGAGGCATCGGTGGTGCTTCTATCAGCTACTTTCTTCACCGAGCAGGTTACTCGGTGGCACTTCTTGAAAAACGAGGTCTTGGTTTTGGTGGTAGCGGTGCAGCTGGTGCATTTATTCATTGGAAACTCGAAAAAGATGGAGACCTAGCAAAACTCAATAATTTAGCAACAAGCTTTTCTCTTAAATTCTACGAAAAATATTTTTCCAAACATTTTCATAAAGCTGTAAGCGATTATTATAAAATAGATGGCGACATAACAAAAGTTATCTCTGGGATGGTTGATGCGACACTTATTTTAAAAGCTATGACAAAAGGCATCAGAGTTTATGAGACAAATGTTGAAGAATTAAAAAGAGTTTCAGGAGTTTGGAATTTAAACGGACACGAGGGACGAAATATAATTTTTGCGACTGGTGCTTTTCATTTTCCAATACATGAGCCATATATTCAAATTCGACCAATTTGGGGACAGCGGATAGATGTGCATTCGCCAACAAAAACCAGACTGATTCAACATAATGAAGTCTCAATTTCTCAAAGTATTTGGGGAATTCACAGAATTGGAGCGACTCATCACCGAAATATTTTTAGTAAAGAGGTTTCATATGAAGAGAGCGATAGACTTTTAGAAAAAGCTCTGAAAATTGTAAATTTAGAAGATGCGGTAATTTCAAAAACTTACAGCGGAACTCGTTCAGCATCAACAGATTTTTTTCCTATTTTAGGAAAGATTGTCAATTCAAATGAGACAATGCAAAAATTTCCACAAATCCGAAATGGTCGAGCATATTCACATGAAGATTATGTTTATTACAAAAATATTTATCTTTTTACAGGATTTGGCGGACACGGTTTTACACTTGCTCCATATCTTTCGTATAAATTTGTACAGAATTTAAAAAGCGGAAAAGAGTTTTTAGATGATTTTGTAGAACCTCATCGCTTTTTTACACGATGGGTTAAGAAGCAAGGCTAGTTTCCAAAAGAGGAAACTGGAAAAAAATTAAAGCTCTTTGCCTTTCATTTTTTTGATTTGATGAATATACTGATACGACTTTGGAATTTCATGTTTGTACGGAATTTCAATTGATTTAAGAATTTCAGCAAAATCTGGAAAAAGATAACTTGACAAACTACCTGGAACTGAATTTATCTCATTCAAATATACTTTTCCATCAATCACAAAGAAATCACAACGAATCACTGAACCATGAAAAAGATCACTGTAAATTGCTGTAAATTTTGCGATGAGGTCTTTTCTCAAATTTTTATCAATATCCGCATTTTGAACTGTTTCAGAACGAGAAAAATCAAGATATTTCCCGTCAAAATCAAGAATTCTGTCCTTAACAGGTTTTTCAATATTTGAAACAACAAGTCTAGTTGTATAAGTTCCAGCGATGTTATACTCTTCAACACCTTCGATAAATGGTTCTGCAATTGCCATATCATCATATTGAAAAGCTGTATCAAGTGCATATTCTAATTCAGACTCTTTTTCAACAATTGAAACTCCAAGCGAACTTCCAAGAGTTAAAGGTTTGATGATGACAGGGAAAGAGAGTTTTTTTAGGATTCTTTCTCCTTTTCTGGATAGAACTTCATAATCAAGAGTCTCAACACCAATACTATTTGCATAAAGTTTTGTCAATTCCTTATTTAGAGAAATAACACTTGCTTCTCTTCGAGGAGAAATCACATTGAAATCATAAAGCTCAAGAAGTGAAAAAAGAACACCGTCCTCTCCTGTTCCTCCATGAACCAAATTTATTACTTTCAAATTCGAGAATTTTTCTTTACCAAAAATAACTTTTGTCTCAAAAAAACCAGAGTTTAGCGATAGCTTTTTCTCTTTTTTATACTCTTTTGAAGAGAAAAAATTAATATTCATTTTATCTTCAGGAATTAGATAAAAATCTTTGTCAAAATCAAAAAAGATAAAAAGAGGGTTTTCCCCTCCAAGAACTTTTTTTAAAGTAATTGCACTAACTATACTAATTTCATGCTCGAAACTAATACCACCAAAAACTATCGCAAATTTCATTTCAGCTCTTTCTTAACTTTTGTAGAGTGAGAGTTCATCTTGGAGTTTCATACCACTTGTATTTAACTCTTCCGCTGTATTCAACATATCATTAATACTTCTTGTATTTTCATCTGAAAGTTTTGTGATTTGTTGAATTTTCTGAATAATATCAGTTGTCTTTTTTGTAGCATCACTCGCAACTTCAACTGTTGATTCAATAAGTGTAACAGACTCTTTGATATTTTCTGAAGACTCTGTAATTTTCTTATCTGCATCTTTTGAAATTACGGAAAGTTGATTGATTTGACCAGAACTTTTGTTCATCTCTTTTGCACTATCTCGGATTTCATCAAGAACAGTTCCAACAATTTTATTAACTTCGCCAAGACTTTCTTGAGTTTTTTCAGCAAGTTTTGTAACTTCAAAAGCAACAACTGCAAATCCTCGACCATATTCACCAGCACGAGCAGCTTCAATCGCAGCATTTAATGCAAGAAGATTTGTTTGATCCGCAATATCATCAATTGTTAAAAGAACATCTCTAATTTTTTGTGCATTATCTGAAAGTAACGTAAGTCGCTTAGCAAGTTCTTTCTGATTTGTAGAAGCACCTTGGACTTTTTTCGATAAATCAGAAACCTCATCTTTTGCTTTGATCAACTCATGATTTGAACGACTGATAAGCTCTTTTGATTCTTTAATTTTTCCAGATGTGTCCATAAGATTTGCAGAAATTGTTTTTCCACTATCCGAGATACTTGTAAGGGTTTTATTTTCAGATGAGATTCTTTGAGAAATTGACTCCGAAACTTTTATAACTTGCCGTGAAACACTCAAGTTTCTTTCTGCCAACTCTTTAACTATATTTACTAGGTCTTGAATTCTAGCAATAAAACTGTTGATATTTCCACCAACTTCACCAAATTCGTCTTTTCTATAAATATGGAGTCTTTGAGTTAAATCACCTTCACCTTCTGAAATGCCTGATGTAGTATAAACAATATCTACAAGCGGTGCACTCATAAATTTGTCAATAAAAATAAACATTGTAACAATTGCAAGGATTCCTGTAATTAAAGAGATTGCAAAAACAATATTTATAACTTCAACTGTCTCTTTAGTTCCTTCAGAAATAGCAACTTCACTAATAATTGCCCAATTTCTATCAAAAACTTTGATTGAATCGTAGGCAAGAATTGTTTCTCTACCGAGATAATTTTTTTCTTGAAGACCAGTTCCTCTATTTCCAAGAAGAGCATCTTTGATATAGTGATTTTTAATTTCATGAATACCAATTGTTGATTTCGATTTTTTGATTAAGTAATTACTACTAAGTTCTTCAATAAATCTACTATTTGTTCTCATTTTATAGTCTGAGCCAACAATATAAGTCTCATCAGTTTCACCGAAATAATTGCTACTTAAAAGAGAGTCAATCTTATTAATTGGAAGTTGGAATGCAATAACACCCTCTAATTTTCCGTCAATATAAATTGGAGAAGATACGAAAGAGGCAGGGGCATTGTATGATGGTTCGTAGTAATCATAATCTTCAAAAATAACTTCGCCCTCAGTGGATTTAATTGTTCGGAAAAATATTCTTCCAAGAGCAGAAAGTTTATAAACACCATCTCTTAAATTTGTTGCAAAGTCTTTCTCTTTATAAGTTGTATAAACAATATCTCCGTTTTTGTCAATAAGAAAAATATCGTAAAACTCAAACTCTTTTAGAACCTTATTAAAATTATCATGGTATTTTTTATGCTGATTCATATATGAGATGTACTCATACTTTGCGTCAAATGTTAGATCATTTTTTTCACCAATATTTGCATTATTATCTAGAATAAAAATTTTGTGGGCAATTTTTCCATTTAAAGACGAAGGAAGATACTGTTTTAGTAATTTTGTTCCATTTACCTCAACATCATAATTTACTTTTGAAATATATTCTGTTTTATAGTGATGGATGAGGTCTTTATTTAACTCTTCTTCATCAACTTTAACTTCATCAGAAATCTTACCGAAGGATTCTCTAAAAGCTAAGAGGCTCTCTTTTGTAAACTCATTAACAGCAAGGGAAGAAGCGACAGATTTGTATGTATTAAACATCTTTTCTATAAAAAGAGTTTTATCTGCAATATTTGCTTGTAGATTCTCTTTCGTGCTTTCTAATAGTGTTGTTTCAAAAGAGCTAACCGCCGTCATGGTGGTTATCGCTACAGAAATAACAACTGATAAAATTGAAAGCCCAATTATCCTGAACTTAACCGACATTTGAAACCTTTAAGGTAAATTTTTTACGGGATATTCCCTACAATTTGCTTTTTTAATCATAACACAAAAAACTTTAACAAAAAATAGAATTGGAATTTCTTATTATTGCACAAATTTTGGTATGTAATTAAACATTCGTTCTGAAAACTCAACCGTTAGATTTAACATCCACGGCATAGTTAAGATCATTACAATAACAACACCAATAATTTTTGGGATAAAAGAGAGGGTCATCTCATTAATTTGGGTCGTTGCTTGAAAAATTGAGACTGCCAAACCAAGTAACATACCAGTTAATAGAGTTGGCAAACCTAGGAATAGAGCCAATTTGAAAGTCTCTATTCCTAATTTAATCAGCTCATTTTCCATCTCTAATTTTTGCCGATTTCACCGTGTTTTTTAGAAGCATTGCAATTGTCATTGGTCCAACTCCACCTGGAACTGGTGTAATATAACTAGCTTTTTTGGAAACATTCTCAAAATCAACATCACCAACAATTTTTCCATCTGCTCTTTTATTTATACCTACATCAAGAACAACTACTCCATCTTTAACCATATCAGCTCCGATGAGGTTCTCTTTTCCAACCGCAACAACAAGAATGTCTGCTTTCAAAGTATGCTCTTTTAAATTTTGTGTGTAGATGTGGCAAATCTCAACTGTTGCATTTCTATTTAAAAGAAGAGAAGCAATTGGTTTTCCAACTATATTACTAGCACCAACAACAACAACATTTTTTCCCTGAATATCTATTTCGTATTTATCTAATAACTCTACCATTCCAAGTGGTGTGCAAGGTGCAAAAGTATCAAGACCTGTTAAAACTCCTCCTACATTCGTTGGGTGAAATCCATCAACATCTTTTTTTGGATCAATAAGTTCTAAAATTTTGTCTGTGTTTAAATGTTTTGGCAATGGCAATTGAACAAGAATTCCATCAACTTTTGAATCTATGTTTAATTCTAAAACTCTATTCTCTAACTCTTCTTGTGAAATATCTTCAGGAAGTTCTACTGAAATAGAATTAATTCCAACATACTCACATGCCTTTTTCTTCATTGACACATAAAGCTCACTCGCCTTATCATTTCCAACAAGCACAACTGCTAAACCAACTTTTCTACTATAGTTAGCAAGTTCGTTTTTTAACTCTTCTTTGATTTCTGAAGATAGTTTTTTTCCGTCAAGTAAATTCACTCTATTTATTAACCTCTTTTTCAAAAATTCTACCGAATTATAAATTACTTAAAATACTTTATCCCCATCTAAAAAAA
>AKKQ01000013.1 GCA_000276965.1 Thiovulum sp. ES
TGAAAAGCTCTTTTAAAACTATCAAGCATTCCAATTTTGGGACTGACCTAATTGCTAAAATTTCGCAATGAAGAGAATAAGAAAATATAAAAAATATTCAAGATTATCTGATAGTGAAAAAGAATTTATTTACAGATCATACGGTGAAAATGTTGGTCAAAGAGCCTCGTCAAGAATACTTAAAGTAAGTTTAAGCACAATCCAAAATAAATTCTTTGCTGAAAAGTTGGGTAGGGATTAATTTTGGTGAAATTCTGATAATTAAAATTTTGGACATAAAAAAATTTCCTATAATTAGCAGAATTCAAAATTACATTTTAGGAACTTCTAAAAATGGACACAACAAGCCTACATGACTATTTAAAAATTGACACAATAAAGAAAATTCCTGTTTATCAGAGAAATTACAGTTGGGGAGAAGAGCAGTGCAAAAGACTTTTAGACGACCTCATCGCTATTGGGAAAAAAGAAGCTGAAATTCATTTTACTGGAATTATTATGGTAATTCCGTTGGATTTGGAAAACACACATGTTATTGTTGATGGTCAGCAGAGAATTACAACAACTCTTCTTCTCTTAAAAGCTTATTCTGATGTTGTTGATAGCAAAGAGGCAAAAGATTTAATTCGATTTCATTATCTTTATCAGGGAAAAAAGAAAAAACTCTTTCTAAATAAAAAAGATGATGAGGTTTTTTCTAAAATTCTCAAAAATCAAGAAGTTGTCTTTGAACATGAGAAAAGTTTAAAAGTTTATAAAAATTACCAATATTTTAAAGAATTGATTCAGAGTTATCAAATTACTGATTTTTCAGTTTTGCAAAATGGTCTCCAGCGATTACGATTTACAGTTTTAAGACTTGACCGAGACAAAGAACCGCAAAAGATTTTTGAAACTCTAAATTCTACGGGTCTCCGTTTGCAACAGTCTGATTTGGTAAAAAACTATATTTTTATGCGAGATATTGAGAGGCAAGAGGAACTTTACAAAGATTATTGGCTTGAAATTGAAGAAAATATTACAGCTGACCATCTTGACTCTTTTGTTAAAAATTATCTGATTATCAAAAATACCGATGAGGTCAAAATTGAAGAAGTCTATTCCCAATTTAAGCTTTTTCATGAACGAAATAAATCTTTGACAAATGATGAATTGCTTGATGATTTAAAGCGATATTCAAAATATTATAAAAAAATTGTCTTTCCAAAAACAAATCGTGATTTAGAAATAGGAGAAGCTCTTGAGTCAATTGAAAATACTGAAAAGCGAGTTTTCTATCCGTTTTTGCTTCAGGCACTCTATAAATTTGGTTGTGGTGAGTTAGAAAGAGATGAGTTTTTTAAAATAATCTATCTTCTTGAAAATTATCTTGTTCGTCATGCAGTTTGCGGAGTTCAGTCAAGTGGTTACAATAAATATGTTCCAAAATTTATCAAGTCTCTTTCAAATTTTGAGAGTTTTGAAAAACAACTTCTTTCAATAAAAGGAAAGCACTCTTTTATCGGAAATCGTGAATTTATTGAAAATCTCAAAACTGCAAAAATCTATGAAATTGATGCAATCAAAAGAGGGAAAACTCTACTTTACAAAGTTGAGCAATTTCTTTCAAAAGAGAGTGTCAAAAAAGATGATTTGACAATTGAGCATGTCTTACCACAACGACTAAATGATAATTGGCGAAAATATCTTGGTCGCGATTGGGAACTAATTCACTCCACTTTTGTTCATAATTTAGGAAACTTAACTCTCACAGCTTACAATCGAGAACTCTCAAATAAACTTTTTCCAGTAAAAAAAGAGTTTTTCAGAGAATCAAATTTATCACTTAATAGCTATTTTCAGGGAATAGAAGTTTGGAACAAAAGAGAAATTGCTGAAAGAAGAGATCACTTAATTCAGTTGATTTTGCAAATTTTCAAAGAGCCAGAAATGTTTGGTCGGGTTGAGGAAGATAAGAACTTTTTTCTTTCCGATATTCCTGAAAATTTGACAGGTAAAAAACCAGATGGATTTAAAATGCTTGGTGAATTGACTCTTTCTCCGCATTGGCGAGGTTTGTATATCGATTTTTTAGTCGCAGTTTATGTAAATTTTGAGAGTGCTTTTGAAAAACATATTGAATACGGATCATTTGTAAAAGTTGGTCGTGGTAGCGATTTGATTTCTCGAACACAGCAAAAAGGATATTTTAAAGTTTTTGAAAATGTTTTTGCACACATTCCATCAAACTCAAAACAGATTTTAAATTATATGGTTCGGATTGTCAAAATCCTAAAACTAGAACATCTTTCCGAGGAAAAAATTCAAATCTTTTTAAAATGACGATTTATTACAATATTTAAAATTAAAAGGTGATTTTATGAGAAAGGTTTTTATACCTATTTTTTTTTGAGTTTTTCAACTCTTTTTGCTACGGAATGGGGTTATCAAATTGGAACACCTGAAAGTGATTCTGAACCAAGAATAGTAGCTTCTCCAAATGGAGATTTACTTGTTTGTGGACGAACATACGGAAATTTATATTCAACAAATGCAGGTGGTTCTGATATTTTCTTTGAAAGACTAAACTCTGAAACTGGAAATAAAATTATTGCAGGAAAACAGCTTGGAAGTTCTGAAAATGATCAATGTTATGCAATTGCAACGGATTCTTCTTCAAATATGTATATTGCTGGTTGTGTTTCAGGAGCTAATTTTGGAACATTTTTAGGCGAATTTGATGGATTTATAGCAAAATACAATAGTAGTGGAACAAAAATCTGGGGGAAACAATTTGGTTCATCTTTAGATGATATTGTTAAAAATATGGTGATTGACAAGCAGGGGAATATCTATATTTCTGGCTACACAAGGGGTAGTTTTGGAGGTGCACTTATAGGAACTATCGATACATTTATTGCAAAATATGACAATAGTGGTAATCAAATTTGGGTTAGAAAATTTGGTGCTTCTGGCTCTACTACTTATCCAGAGTTTGCTATTGATTTAGACTCTGATGGAAATATATATATTTCTGGTCGTACGGATGCAGACCTCTTTGGAACAAATGCAGGAAGTTATGATGTTTGGATTGTTAAATATAGTAATGATGGAACTAGAATTTGGGCAAGACAACATGGTTCTGCTGGGAGTGATTACCCATATGATTTAAAAGTTGATAGTTTTGGAAATATCTATATTATTGGCGATACAGTGGGGGATTTTGGTGCTATAAATGCAGGTTCTTATGATTTATTTTTTGCAAAATATGACAACAACGGAAATCAAATTTGGGTGAAACAATTTGGTGGTTCAGATCCAGATTATGGCAGAGCTGTTGAAATTGATTCCTTTGGATATATATATATTGGTGGATATAGTTATTTTGAATTTGGTGGAGGTCTAGGCTCTTTTGATGCTTTTGTCGCAAAATATGATCAAAATGATCGCCTAATATAGACTAGAAATTTTGGAACAAGTGAGGCTGATTACATCAAAACACTTACATTTGATGAAAATATGAATTTATATGTTGCTGGTGAATCAAATGGGAATTTATTCGAGACAAATTCTGGTGGAGCGGATTTCTATGTTAAAAGATACGATTTTATAAATATGGTTTCAGAAGCTTCACTTGATTTATCAAACTACAAAAGAGTGAAACTTGGTTTTCTTAAAAATTTAGCTAGTGATAGCGACATAGTTTCAAAAGTCCAAGATGATTTAGCAAACGGAACAATTTCAATTGGAAATCAATTTATGGAAGATATTTCACTGCAATATGATTTCAATACATCCGAATATATTTATGCAACAGTAGTTGATACTAACGATGTTTTAAAAATTCGCGGAAATACTTACAACAATTTGACTTTAAAAGTTGATGACATACATTTTAAACAAATGGCTTCGCAATCCCCTTCCATAACCTCTCCGCTAAGGTAGGTTTGGGAGGGGTCAAGAAGCCATGAGACGACAGTCTCATTATCTATGACAAACTTCCATAGATTTATTATCTCGGCACTGTCACTATTTTTATAGGAGAAAAAGACCAGGATAATAGATTCTTGGAGAGAATTAGAAAAATTTTAAAACCCTTGTCGGAAACGAGAAGGTTGCAAGTTAATGCAAAAGTTCCTTTTCTTGCAGATAGAAGTCGTCAGACCTTATCATCATTAATTAGTCTAAGAAAAGTTGTTTAGCTGGTTCTAAACTTGCTTTTTTAGTCCGTATTTATGAAAAGCGAAGCCTCTTCCATAGTTCGTAAGAATTTGGGAGAGGTAGATTTCACTAACTCAGGAAATTATAATTGGGTGAATGCACCGTCAAGAATGGTTGCAGGTCGTGGATATTGGGTTAAAACAAATGAAGAGCGGTATAACATTAAATCATTGTCAGTTTCTGATTTTAACAATACAATTATCGGAGATTATAACTCTTCAGAAATAAATTCATCGAACCTCATCGAACTTTTAAAATTAATGCCGAAAAAACATGAATGGGTTCTTCTTGGAAATGGTGGTAATGATATAAATATAACCTCGATTGCAGGAACTGAAAATAATTCGACAACTTTCTATTTTGGCGATTTGATTAATAAAAATGAGAATTGTCTTTCTGTTGTAATTTTTCATTGGAATGCTACCGATGAGGTCTGGATTAATGATTATGTAGATAGTCAAAAAACAGTTTCTACAATTCCTTCATTTTCTGGTTTTTGGGCGAAACAGACTCTTTGTGATAATTAACATTAGTTACAATTCTGAAAAAGGCTAAATTTTGGAACTTTTACGAGATCAAATCCGTTCTGATATTAAAGATGCTATGAAGCAAAAAGAGGTTTTTCGTCGTGATACTCTCCGTCTTCTCTCAAGTGCTATGAAACAAATCGAAGTTGATGAGCGAAAAGAACTCTCAAATGAAGATGTCATCAAAATTATTCAAAAACAGATCAAGCAACGAGAAGAGAGTGCAAAGCAGTATTCTGAGGCAGGTCGAGAAGATTTAGCTGAAAAAGAGAATGGCGAAGCTGATATTTTTCGTGCATATTTGCCAAAGCAACTTTCTGATTCTGAATTAGAAGAAAAGATCAGAGAAATTGCAAATCGAATTGGTGCAAAATCAATGGCAGATATGGGAAAAATGATGGGAACAGCTACAAAAGAGTTAGCTGGTGTTGCTGACGGAAAACGAATTAATATCGCTGTCAAAACTGTTTTAAGTTAGGAAAAAACTTTGGAAAAAATTGTTGCTGAATACGGAAATATAATTATCTTTTTGCACATTATTAGTGCTGTGATTTGGGTTGGTGGAATGATTGCTGTCCGAATTGCCGTTCATCCCGCTATGCAAATGATTGCGACTCCTGAACTCCGAATTAGTCGAAGTCTCAATATTATGAAAAATCTTTTTCATCTTGTAATTCCTTTCATCATTATTCTCTTAATCACGGGAATTATTTTGACAATTGCAATGCACCGAGGCGAACCGCTAACACATGCAAAAGAGGGAATTTGGTTAGTTATGCTTATCAACTTTATTGTTATGTATATTCGGCGAGGAAAAGCAGACGAACTTTCTCGACTTGGAAAACCTGAAAATGTTGCAGAAGCAAAAAAAATCGCAACTCTACTCTCAAATTACATGATTCCTGTAAATATTGCACTTGGTATTATCGCAATTTACATCGGAGCAATGCTACATTTAGGATAAATTCCAATCGCCCAAAAGGGCGAGAACTCTTTTTAAAGACTCTTTGGATTCAACTCTTCTGCTAGAAGTGATTCTTCCGCATCTCGCAGATTTTCAAAAGTTTCTGAAAAATCTTTTAAAGGTCGATAAATGTGGAAAGTATCTCCCTTTTCGTCTTCAAGAATTAGTGATGAGGTCGAACCATTGCTAAATTTCTGAAACCGCAAACATACTCGTTTTGAGACTTCACCAATTCGTAAATCTGGATATTTAAAATTTCTCATTTCTCCATAATAGTTGAAACGATACACTCGTAAATCATTTGGAATTTGCAACTCATTTTCAAAAACAACCTCATCGCCATTTGAGAGAAGAACCGCTTCATCACAATCCATTCCGAGTATATAAAAATCTAGCTCTTTCTCTTCAAAATCTTTTAAAAATTGCGGAAGAGTTCGCAAATAGACTGTTTTTGCTGATTTGTCCTCAAGATTGGGAATTGAAGCAACCGCTAAGAAAGTTACTATCCCAACAATGAGAATAACAATTACAAGTTCAAAAAGTGTAAAGCTATCTTTGGCACGATTCAAAAGTGATGTCTTTGTTTTCAGATTCTCCACCCTCTTTGCCATCAGCACCGAGTGAAATTAAGTTGAAAGAAGAATCGCTATTTGTGTAGATATATTGTCCGCCCCAAGGGTCTTTTGGTAGTCGTCCGTCATCAAGAAAACCTGTCGATGGATAATCTGTATATTTCTCTGGATCAGGATTTTTTGCAAGAGCTTCTAATCCCTCTTCTGTCGCAGGATAAACACCATTATAGAGCTTGAAAGTTTTCAGAGATTCTGAAACACTCTTCATCTGAATACAGACAAGTTTTTTCTTTGCTTCATCACTTTGACCGATGAGATTCGGCATAACGAGACTTGCAAGAAGACCTAAAATAATGATAACGATCATCAACTCGATCAGAGTCAAACCACTTCTCATTCTCATTAAAAATCCTTTAAATTTTTTAAAATTGTAGCTTACGAATACTTGAAAAAAATTTTAGAGAAATTTAAATTTGGATGTGGAAAAAAGCTCCCCTTTTGGGGGAAAGATTTTCAAGAGTTTTAAGAAGAATCTTTTTGGAGAATTTCTAACATTTTTTCTCGACTCTCATTGAGCCAATCTTTTTTATCAGTTGCAATAAAAGAGTCAAGAAAATAGACTTCTATGTCGCTTTTTTCAGAGAGAAAATCACGATTATTAAAAACTTTTTCAGTCCCTTTTATAAGAACTGGCTGGACTCTTAGTCGATACCGATTTGCCACAATTGAAGCTCCACTTTTAAATTCCAAAAGAGAGTTTTCAACATTTCGAGTTCCCTCTGGAAAGATTGCAATTGTTCGACCATCTTTTAATCTATCCTCTGTATCTCTAATAAGTTGGACAATACTTCGTTTTGTTTCTCGAGCAACAGATATCATTTTAGGAACTTTTAAAAGATTTCCATAAAATTTCAAATCAAAAAGCTCTTTTTTTGCAACCCAACAAATATCATGCTGTTTTGTAACTTTTTCAATGAGCATTATGTCCATCATACTTTTATGATTTACAATAAACATTGTTGTCTCAAGATGTGGTTCTCCAAATGTTTTTACTTTTGCACGAGCAAAGAGTAGAATCATGGAGGAAGCTTTCTTTCTCAAAAATGAGTTTATTTTTTTAAATGGAAAAATCAATAAAACCAAAATACCTAAAAATAGACCTGTAACAAAAGTTACATAAACTGCTCTAATCTTCTTCGCAGACACTTTCTCTCCTTACCCAACCTTCACTATTTTCAGAAAGCGAAATCTTAATAAAATTATCTCGCTCTGCCACTTTTTCAAAAATTGTTCGTTCTTCAATCTCTTTAAAATTTGTAGAATAGCTCATCGGAATAATTTTTATAACTGTTCCGCCCTTTATACAGACACTCTGTTTCGGAATAGATAGAATAATCAAAAAACCGAGCGGAAAAAGTGAAAGAATTATAAATATGTTTCTTCTAAAAAAGTAAAAAAGTGCTATGAATACAGCAAAAGTAATAATAGCGACAAAGTATTTTATATTTCGATTATGATCGAGTGTTTTTGGTCTCAAATCTTTTGCAGTTGTAACCATGTCATCTCGAACATCAATTTCCATAATTTTCTCTTCAAGCTGAAATTTAACAGTATTGAAATATTTCATCTTAAAAGAGTTATAGTATTTTGGAACAACAATATAATATACCGCCCGACTTTTTAAAAAAGCTTTTGATGAATTTTCAGTCTCATAGCCCTGCTCTTTAATATATGGCTCTTTAAAATAAATGCCTTTTAAATCACTCTTTTCTGCACTAATAAAAATCGTCAAAATATTATTCTCTTCATCGTATCGATTTGCAAGAGTTTTATCAATTGTCAAATTTTCAGCAAAAATTCCAGAGCAATTTTCAATCATTTCGCAGGGGAGATGAATTGAATGAATTTTTCGACCAGAAAGAGATGCGGAATAGGATTCGGTTTTTGAGAGATATAGATTTATCCGCGGAGTTGAAACATAAGTATCTGTAACTTTAAAATAGAAAGTGTCATAAACAGAGAGGATTCCGCCCTCATCAATCATTTCACGATGAGGTTCATTATTTAAAGAAATTAGACCTTCGGTATCAAAAAATTTATATCTTAATTTATCATATTCCTCGGAGAGAACCCGAGTTTTTAGAGTAATTGGGAAGATTTGTCCCATATAGACTTTTTGCGGAATCTGATGGTATCCCGTATAAATATCTCTGCCTTTTATCTCGACCTCATCGATATTTTCATGAATTTCAACAGTTTTAATTGTATCAAGTCCAAGAATTTCATCAAGATTTTCAGAAAAAAGTGAAGTTGAAAAAAATATAAATAAGATGAACTTCAAAATTCACCTCTAAACAGTCTTGCTAAAAGTCTTTTTTGACTGAACATGTTTTTTCATGTATGCATCAAAAACCATCGCAATATTCCGAATTATCAAACCACCTGTAAAAGTTGTCTCAATCGATTTTTCAGAAATTTCCAAAAGTTCCCCATCAACAAAAACCTGCAACTCTTCCAACTCTTTTTTGAAATAGTCATTAAATCTAACTCTGAAATTTTTATTAAAACGAGCAATGTCAAATTTGAAATTACTCATCAATTCCATAATCACATATTTGCGAATTTTGTCATCTTCAGAGAGTTTTACACCTCTAAAAATTGGCAGTTCACCACGATCAAGTGCCTCTTCATAATCTCTCATCTCTTTAAAATTCTGAATATAATATCCGTCACCTTCACCGATTGAAGTTAAACCAATTCCAAGCAGAGTTGCACCACCTTTTGTTGTATAACCTTGGAAGTTTCTGTGAAGTTCTCCCCGCTCAATTGCTAAGAAAAGTTCATCATTCTCTTTTGCAAAATGATCCATTCCAACCATTTTGTATCCGTTGCTAGTCAAATAGTCAATTGTGTATTTTAAGATTTTCAGTTTTTCCGCAGGTTCTGGTAGAGTGTGTTCGTCAATTTTTCTCATTGTTTTCATCAACCAAGGAACATGGGCATAGTTAAAAACTGCAAATCTCTCTGGACTCATCGAGACCGACTTCTCTAAAGTATCTTTAAATTTGTCCAAATTCTGATACGGCAAACCGTAGATGAGGTCGATATTTACAGAGCTAATTCCAGAATTCCGTGCCAAATCATTGCTCTCTTTTACAATTTCGTATGGCTGGACTCTATGAACTGCCTCTTGCACCTCTTTATCAAAATCCTGAACTCCAAATGAGATCCTATTAAATCCTCCCTCTCTCAAAACTTTCATCTGATTTTCATCTAAAAATCGCGGATCAACTTCACAGCTGATTTCTGCATTTTGACTGAAATTTGGGAATGTTTTTCTTATCATTTTTATAATTCTTTCCAACTCACTTGCTGAAAAAAATGTTGGTGTTCCTCCGCCAAAGTGCATCTGAATCACTTCTCGTGAAGTCTCCATATTGCCAGAAAGCAGTTTTAACTCTTTTTCCAAATATCCAATGTATCTCTCTCTTTTGCTCTCTTTTGATGTATAAACAACATTGCAACCACAAAAATAACAGGCACTTCGGCAAAACGGTAAATGAAAATAGAGAGAAAGAGGCTTTTCACTCTCTCTTAACTCTTTTAAATACTCATTTTTTACCTCATCGCTACTCTCAAACTCAACAGCAGTTGGATAGCTTGTGTATCTTGGTCCAGCTTTTGAGAATTTTCCAATCTTTTCAAAATCAATATCTACCAAATTATCACTCCTAATATTTAATAACCTTACTTTTAAAAAATTTCTGTTTCGATCTTTTTAAGGTTTGGACGGTTTTTTACCAAAATTCATATAAAAAAGTATATCAGTTTTTGTTTCTTTAAATTACAATCTCTATTTTGCTTTTAAATTACTTGATATTTTTAACTTTATTTCGGTAAGATGTTTTGTAAAAGTTTCCAAAAAGAAACAACTAGAGAAAACGAAAGGATTTCAATGTTAGAGATTCGTTGGCACAGCCGTGCTGGTCAAGGTGCTGTAACAGGTGCTAAGGGTTTAGCTGATGTTATTGCAACAACGGGTAAATTTGTTCAAGCATTCGCATTTTACGGCTCGGCTAAAAGGGGAGCGGCTATGACTGCTTACAACCGAGTTGATGACGAAGAGATTATCAATCATGAGAAATTCATGAATCCTGACTTTGTTCTTGTTATCGATCCTGCTCTTACTTATACTGATGATATTACTCTTAATGAAAAAGAGGATACAAAATATATCATTACGACTCACATGAGTAAAGAGGACCTCATCAAATCTCAACCAAAACTTGAAGGTAAAGAAGTTTATGTTGTTGATTGTATGAGAATTTCTCAAGAAAAAATCGGTAAAGCAATTCCAAATACTCCAATGCTTGGTGCTTTAATGAAAATTTCTGGAATGTATGATTTGGATTTCTTTAAAAAGAGTATGTTAAGTGTTCTTGAAAAGTTCCCACAAAAAATCATCGATGCAAATATGGCAGCGATTGAAACAGCTTACAACGAAGTAAATTAGGAGACACATATGGAAAAAAGAGGTTGGAACGACTTTGACCCTGGTGTAATTCTTTTCTCTTTTGAAAAAGATAAAAAAGTTACAGATATTGCTACGACTCTACCAGAAGATAGACCTTACTCACAGAGTAACTCTTTCTCATCAAATCAAGCCTCAGAATGGAGAGTAATTAAACCAGTTTATAACAGAGATAGCTGTATTGATTGTCAATTCTGTTGGATTTACTGCCCAGACATGTCTATTATTTCTCGAGATAAAGAGATGAAGGGAATCGATTATGATCACTGTAAAGGTTGTGGAATTTGTGTAGAGGTTTGTCCTACAAGTCCAAAATCACTACTTATGTTCCAAGAGGCTGAAGATGAGAAAAAAGCTCTTAGTGAATGGCCTACAAAAGAAGATAAAAAAGAGGAGAAGTAACCATGGCTGAAAAAATGGAATTAAAATCTGTTGAAGTTTGGGACGGTAACTTAGCTGCGGCTCATTCACTTCGACAAGCACAAGTTGATGTAGTTGCTGCCTATCCTATTACACCTTCAACTCCAATTGTTGAAAACTATGCAAGATTTTTAGCAAACGGATATGTCGACGGTGAGTATGTTATGGTTGAGTCAGAACATGCTGCTATGTCTGGATGTATTGGTGCATCTGCTGCTGGTGGTCGAGTTGCAACTGCGACTTCATCTCAAGGTTATGCACTTATGGTTGAAACTCTTTACCAAGCTTCTGGTATGAGACTTCCAATTATTCTTCATGTTGTAAATAGAGCTTTAGCTGCTCCGTTGAATGTAAATGGAGACCACTCTGATATGTATCTTGGTCGAGATACTGGTTGGATTCAACTCGATTCTTTTAAACAACAAGAAGCTTACGATTTAGGTTTAATGGCTTTTAAAATTGGTGAAGATCACGGAATCCGATTACCAGTTATGGTTCATCAAGACGGATTCATCTCTTCTCACACAGCTCAAAATATCAACCCTATTGACGATGAGGTCGCTTATAATTTTGTCGGCGAACACCAACCGTTCAATGCAATGTTAGACTTTGAGAAACCAGCAACTTATGGTGCACAAACTGAAGAGAATTGGCATTTTGAACACAAAGCTCAACAACACCACGATTTAATGACAAAAGTTTTCCCAAAAGTTGAAGAAGTGTTTGCTGAATTCAAAGAGTTGACTGGTCGAGAGTATAAAATGGTTGAAACTTTTGACATGGAAGATGCAGATGTTGCAATTATTGCAATGGGAACAACTGTTGAGAGTGCAAGACTCGCTGCTAGACTTTCTCGAAAAGATGGTGTAAAAGCAGGTGTTGTTGGAATTCGACTTATTCGACCTTTCCCTTTCGAGCAAATTAAAGAAGTTTTAAAAGATGTTAAAGCAATTGGAACACTTGATAGAAGTTCTCCAAATGGAACAGTTGGAATGCTTCACAATGAGATTTCTGCTGTTGTAATTGAGAACGAGACAGTTCCAGTTATGAAAAACTACATCTACGGTCTTGGTGGTCGAGATATTACAATCCAAATGTTAAAAGACATTTTTGCTGAATTAAACGAGAATGCAAAAGCAGGAAAAAGAATTGGTGCAATTCAAACATTCATCAATGTTCGAGGTCCTGAATTATCTTTCTTAGGAAAATAGGAGAAAAGAATGGCTGAACAAAAGAAAATTAAAAACTTAAAAGAGTTCTCAAAGTCATCTGATAGATTTGAGGGTTCAAACCTTCTCTGTCCAGGTTGTGCTCACTCTATTATTGTTCGAGAAGTTTTAAATGCTACAAATGATGATTTAATTCTTTCTGCTGCGACAGGTTGTCTTGAAGTTTCAACTGCTGTTTATCCATTTACATCTTGGGATGCTTCTTGGATTCACATCGGTTTTGAAAATGCAACAACTGCTGTGGCAGGTGCTGAAGCGATGTATAAAGCTCTAAAAAACAAAGGACGACTACCACAACCTGATAGAACTCCTAAATTTGTAGCTTTTGCGGGTGATGGTGCGACTTACGATATTGGTTTCCAATGGCTTTCAGGTAGTTTTGAAAGAGGACACAATATTATGCATGTTACACTTGACAACGAGGTTTATGCAAATACTGGTGGTCAAAGTTCATCTTCAACTCCAATTGGTTCTTCAACAACAACAGCTCCAGCTGGTCGAGTTTCATACGGTGAAAAACGAGTTAAAAAAGACATGATGTCTATCATGGCCGCTCACGGTGCTCCATATGTTGCTCAAGTTGCTCCAAACAAATGGAAAGATATGGTGAAGAAAATTCAACACGGTTTTGCTGTTGAAGGTCCTGTTTATATCAATGCAATGAGTGCATGTACGACTGAGTGGAGATTTGACCACAAAGATACAATTATGGTTTCTGATGTTGCTGTTGATTCACTTGTTTTCCCTCTTTATGAAATTATTGATGGACACACTTGGAATATCACATACAGACCAAAAAATGTTTTACCAGTTAAAGATTATCTTGCACTTCAAGGAAGATTTAAGCATCTTTTTAAACCAGAAAACGAACATATTATCGATGAATGGCAAAAAAGAGTTGATCAAGAGTGGGTAAGAATTCAAAGAATGGAAGAAAACTCACCTAGATAATTTCTCCGCACTTCCCCTTTTCTGGGGAAATTCCAAACAAAACTTATTTTTAATTGTAAAATTATTTGCAAAATATAATTCTGAAAAAGGAAAAGATTGAAAAATGCAATTATTATTCCTGCACGATTACAGTCCAGTCGTTTGCCGAGAAAAGTCCTCCTCGACATTTGTGGAAAAAGTCTAATTCAAAGAGTTTACGAAAAAGTCAAAGAGAGTAAAAAAGCACAACGAATAATTGTTGCAACAGATAGCGATGAGGTCGCAAAAGTTGTTGAAAATTTTGGAGGTGAAGTTTTTATGACTTCAGATCAACACAAGTCAGGAACAGACAGAGTCGCAGAAGTTACCCAAAATTTAGATGTAGATTTTGTGGTAAATGTGCAAGGCGATGAACCGCTGATTTCTCCTGACCTCATCGACAAGATAATTGAGATGTTTGAAAATGATAAAAGTGTGCTTTTTGGAACGGCAAAACATAAAATCAGCGAAGAAGAAGCGAATGATTCTCATATTGTCAAAGTTGTTACAGATGTTGAGGAAAACGGAATATATTTTTCACGGAGTCGAATTCCATTTCATCGAGACGGCGGACATGAATATTTTCAGCACATCGGAATTTACGGATACAAAAAAGAGTTTTTGGAAATTTTCACAAAATTGCCTCACGGAAAGTTAGAAGATATGGAAAAACTTGAGCAACTTCGAGCAATTGAAAATGGATTTAAAATTCGAGTTGTTGAGACTGAATATAAATCAATTGGAGTCGATACCGAAGCCGATTTGGAAAAAGTTAAAAGGATTATTTGTGGATAAATTATTGCTCTGTTCTGGTTCTGAAACTCGAGCAAATATGTTAAGAGAAAGAGGTATTGACTTCATTCAAAAATCTTCCCTTTTTGATGAAGAAACAATTATTGAAACCGACCCAAAAAGTTTTGTTTATAAAGCGACAATTGGGAAATACAAATCGTGCTTAAAGAATTCTAGTGAATTCAAAAAAATCCTTGTTGCGGACACTGTTGTTACTGCAAACGGATTGATTTTAAGAAAAGCAAATTCTGAAAGTGAAGCCCGAAAAATTCTCGAGTTACAAAGCGGAAACTCTGTTTCAATTCTCACTGCAACAATTCTTAAAAACGGAAATCGTGAAATCATTGATTTGAGTTCCACTGTTTATAAATTTCGGAAATTCGATGAGGTCGCCCTGAATAAATTTATAGATTCTGGTGAGTGGCGAGGAAAAGCTGGAGCTTGTATGGTCGAAGGATTTTGCGGTAATTTTATTGAGTCTGTTTCTGGTTTTGAGAGTTGTGCCATGGGTTTAAGTTTTGAAAAAATTGCGAGATTTTTGTGAAGAAAATCATTCAAATTTTCATAAATTTCTACCAAAAATATTTGACACTTCTTGCATATGGAAGTTGTCGATACTACCCGACTTGTTCGCAATACACAAAAGAGCAATTTCGTTTTAATTCATTTTTTAAAGCTCTCTTTTTTTCATCAAAAAGAATAGTAACTTGCAATCAACTTTTTATTGGTGGAATCGATTATCCAATTATTCAAAAAGATTTTTTAACTTGTGTCTCCTTTCAAAAAATTGGAAAAATTGAATATTGGTTTGTTCCTGTTCCTAAAAAAGAGAAACATTTTTTTGCTGTAAAAGTTATGCAACACTGGAGTTAAATTTTTTAAAGTCCGCCAAATCTTCTTTCCCTGTTTTTAAATTCAAGAACTATTTTTTCTAATTCATTGTGATTAAAATCTGGGAAAAGTGTATCTGTAAAAAAAAGTTCCCCATATGCAATTTGCCAAAGTAGAAAATTAGAGACTCTTTTTTCTCCACCAGTCCGAATTAAAATATCTATATTCTCTTTTAAATCAAGATTTTTTTGAATATTTTCTTCGCAAACCTCATCATTATTTTGTAAAACTTTTTTTATGCTACGAACAATTTCATCTTTTCCGCCATAATTTATTGCAAGATTCTGAGTAAGTTCGCTCATATTTTCAGTCTCTTTTTCGAGATTTTCAATGCTTTTTCTGAGATTTTTTGAAAAAGGAGTTAAATCACCAATTGCACGAAATTTAACACCATTTTCCAAATATGTTGAAAGTTCTCTATTTAAATATGTCGATAAAAGCTTCATTAAAAAATCAACTTCTAATTTTGGTCGTTTCCAATTTTCAGTTGAAAAAGCATAGAGAGTTAAAGAGGAAATTTCATGTTTCTTTGATGCAAAAGTTGTTAAATCTCGAACGACTTCACTTCCAACTCTGTGTCCTTCAGTTCTCTTTTTTCCCTGCCTTGTAGCCCAACGACCATTTCCGTCCATAATAATTCCGATATTCACTAAACCCTCTTTTTACAAATAATTTCTGTTCCACACTCTGAAGTCTCTATATCTAAACAGTCGCAAAGTCTAATTATTGATGGAAAACCAATTCCCAATGTATTTGCTGTGCTGTATCCATCTTTGATTGAGTTTTCAACATCTGAAATTCCTCCACCAGAATCAGTAGCAACTATTTCACAATTCTCTTCTTTGAATTGAACTTTTATAGAGCCTTGTGGAGTGTGTTTAGTTATGTTATTTGCTAATTCGGAAATTATTGTCATTATTTCAACACAACGAAGTTCTGAAACATTTTGTTGGCAAATATAATTTTGGAATTTTCCCAAAACAATGGAGATTTCGGATTGATTATTTATCTCTATGTGCATGCAAAGCATCTTCAATATTCAAAGCTGTTTTGAAACTTACCTCATCAACAAAATTAAAGATCATCGAGGCATTCGAAACAGTAAAACCGCAAAGAATTGATGAAATATTTCCGATTTTGAAAAAATCTACAAACCGCTCCAGCCACTCAATATCTTTAGAGAGGATAAATTCTAGTTTTCCAATATCGATAACAATTTTATGCAACTCAAAGTCTAAAACAACTTTTTGTAATTCCATTCCAAAATCACTATTTTTTCTATCACTCTCCTCTAAAATTACAACAAGAACATCTTTTGACTTGTAGTAACTACTATCCATTAAGTTTCTTCATCACATAACCTGTTTTTTGATAAGCAAGTGAGAGTGCATTTTTAAGAGTTGCGGTTGTGATGAGATTTTCAATTTCAATTCCAAGATTCACCATTGTTTGTGCAATACTTGGTGAAATTCCTGAAATAATTGTTTCGCAACCCATCAATTTTGTCGCTTTTGTAATTTTAATAAGATGAGAAGCAACAGCACTATCAACAACAGAAATTCCTAAAATATCAAGAATAATAATTTTTGTCTCATTTGTTTTGATGTTATAAAGCATATCTTCCATAAGCTTTTGACTCTTTGCAGAATCTATAAGTCCGATAAGTGGGACCATTGCGATGTCGTCAGCGACATCTAAAACTGGAATTCCTGCATTCAATAGTTGTCCTTGTAACTCTTCAATTTTGTTTGTATCTAGTTGTGAAATCGGCAAAAAAACTCCTTTTACTCCATAAATATATTTTAAAAATATATCAGAAATTAAAAAAGTTCTATTTTTATTCAAACAAGAATTCTGTAAAATGATAAGAGTTAATTTAGAGGATAATAAAATGTTGATTGATACACATGTCCATCTTGACAATGAGAAGTTTGAAAAAGATTACAATGAGATGTTTAAACGAGCGATAGATGGTGGAGTTGAAAAATTTATAATTCCTGGAGCAGATCCAAAAGATTTGGTAAAAGCAATTGAGCTTTCAAAAAATGAGAGTGTCTTTTTTGCAGTTGGTGTTCATCCGTATCACATTGATGATTGGGATGAAACTATTTTTGAAAAAGTATCAAATCCAAAATGTGTAGCAGTTGGTGAATGTGGTTTAGACTATTTCCGATTACCTGAAGATAAAGTTGAAAAAGAGAAAGTTATCGAAAAACAGAAAGAGATTTTCCGAAAACAGATCAGAATTGCTAAAAAATTTAAAAAACCAATTATTGTGCATATTCGAGAGGCAAGTGAAGATGCAAAACAGATTTTATTAGAAGAGAACGGCGATGAGGTCGGAGGAGTTTTGCACTGTTACAATGCGGATAGAACACTTTTAGATTTAGCAGATAGTAATTTCTATTTTGGAATTGGTGGAGTTGTTACATTTAAAAATGGAAAAAGATTACAAGCTGTTTTGCCAGATATTCCACGAGAAAAATTATTACTTGAAACAGATGCCCCATATTTAACACCTCATCCACATCGAGGCGAAAGAAACGAACCTTTTTACACAACTTTTATAGCTGAAAAAGTGGCTGAACTTCTAAATGAAAATATTGAAACAATTACAAATTTAACAACAAAAAATAGCGAGGAGATTTTTAAATTTCATGAATAAATTTATATTTTTACTCTTTCCAATTCTTCTTTTTGGAAATTTATCTTTTGATAATAGTGTTGATAAACAGATAGAAATTTTAAGAAAATTTGATGTTGATAGCTCATTTTTAAACAATAAACATTTTCAAGACAAATTAAAAGAGTATAGAACTGATATTAGAAAAGTATATTTTTTTAAAGCTCTAAGTAAAGCTGTTTTATCCTTACCAACAATTAAAAAAATTCTTTCTGAGTCTCGTATTCCAAATGAGTTTTTATATTTAGCGATGGCAGAGTCGCAACTGAAAACAAAAGCTTATTCAAATAAAAGAGCTGCGGGAATGTGGCAATTTATTCCTGAAACTGCTCGACTTTATGATTTAAGAATTGATCGCTTTATTGACGAGAGATTAGATATTGTTAAATCAACAAATGTAGCAATTCAGTTTTTAACAGATATGCACAAACAATTTGGAAAGTGGTATCTTGCTGCAATAGCTTACAATTGTGGCGAAGGTGCTTTGCGAAGAGCAATTGCAAAAGCTGGAACAGATGATTTGGAAATTTTAATAAATCCAGATAATCATCTTTTACCAAGAGAGAGCCGAAACTACATTCGTAAGATTCTCTCTTTTGCAATTCTTGAGCAGAGTGAAGACCTTTTCTCTTCAGAATACACTTATCTTTTAAATATTGGAAACACTTCATCACTTGCAACCGTTGAAATTGGTGGCGGTGAAACTCTCTCTCGTGTCGCTTCTCTTATTGGAATGGAAGAGGATGAGCTTATAAATTTAAACACACATATTTTGAAAAGAATTACTCCACTTGATGATAAAAAATATTCTATTCATATTCCTAGACATAAATTGCCTGTTTTTAGAAAAATGTATCATGAAGTTACAGAAAATGGTTTAGTTTATGTTGTGAAAAGTGGAGACTCGCTCTATGAAATTGGACATAGATTTGGAATACCGTATCGAGAGATACAAAAACGAAATGCACTCTTAAACAGCAACCTCTTTATTGGACAAAAACTTATAATTCCAATCGTGTATAATTCGGAGTCGGAGAAAGAGAGTAAAGTAGTTAGATTTGCGAAACAGAGTGAATACAATGTTCAGCGAGGCGACACACTCTATTCAATTGCAAGAGAATTTCGTATAGATGTTGAAAGTCTTATGGAAAAAAATAACCTGCACTCTCCAACAATTCAGATAGGAGAAAAATTAATTGTTGAATAAAATATTGCTTTTTACTGTATCTTTACTGTTTTTAAGTTCTTGCGGTGGAGATATTCCTAACCCTCTAAAGTCTGATGAGGTCGTGGAAAATGAAAAAGTTCCAGTAGGAAAAAAGTATCGTGGTTTTGCTCGATGGAATGAGGAGTATATGGAGGGTGAAATTGGAATTACAAATGAACTTTTCAATATGAATTATATTACAGCTTCTCATAGAACTTTACCAATTGACACAATGCTTTTTGTAAAAAGTCTTGAGAAAGATAGAAGTATTATTGTTCGTATTTCATCGAACAGCATGAGAGAAAATGATATTGCTCTTGAACTCTCAAAAATGACATCTGAAAGATTAGGAATTTTTGGAGATGAAACAGCTCTTGTTGAATACAAAGTTATTGGATATGAGCAGAAATTTGACGAAAATTATTTAGCTGGAGATGTGAAATTACCAAGTCCAGATAGTGCTAAAAATATAGAGGCAATTCTTGAAGAGAATAGCGAACAGAGTGAAGAGGATAAAGCGGATTTTGTTTTAACAAAAGTCGAACTCGACAACACAATTGTTGATGAAGAGATTGAGATTAAAGAGACTCCGCAAACTGAGAACAATGAAAGCAAGATAGAAAACAAAACTGAAATTAGTGCTACTCTCTCAATTATTAGAAATAGCGATTTAGATAGTGATAATGATTTAGAAGTTGAGTTACCAAAAGCAAATGAAGATTTTCAAGAATCAAATAACACTTATGAACTCTCTGATTTTAAAGTTATAAATAACGATGAGGTCTCTGAAAAAAGTGAAGTAATTGAACAAAACACAACCTCATCCGTAGAAAATAATGAAACAAATAAGACAGTTGTTGAGAAAAAACCAGTTAAAACAGAATACAAACGAGTCTATTATGTTCAGCTTGGTGCTTATGAATCTTTAGAGAGAGCTGAAAGTTTTATTAAAGAGAAAAATGTAACAATGCCCGAACCTCTTAAAATAATTGTTAGAGAAGATGGAAATTTCTTTAAAGTTTGGGTTTCTGGTTTTACTAATGAAGATGGAGCTAGAAAATTCTCATCTGAAAAAAAATATTTTGATTCATCTTTCCTTGTTTGGCGAGAAGAGGAGGTTATTATCGAATGAAAATAGAACAGAAACGAAATACAAAAGAGACCCAAGTCTCATTAGAATTAGATTTTAATGGAGATGGAAATTTTAAAATAGATTCTGGTGTTGGTTTTTTTGATCATATGCTAGAAGCTCTATCAAAACACTCTCTTATTGATTTTAATTTAAAAGCGGTCGGCGATACTCATATTGATGATCATCACACTGTTGAAGATGTTGGAATTGTTATTGGAGAAGCTTTTGCAAAAGGAGTTTATCCCGCAAAAGGAATTGAGCGATATGGAAATGCAACAGTTGTTATGGACGAAGCTTCTGTAACTTGTGATTTGGATATTAGCAACAGACCATTTTTACACTTTGATTTAGGTGATTTAGATGGCAAAGTTGGAAATTTTGATGTTGAACTTGTTGAAGAGTTTTTTCGTGCTTTTGTTCTAAACAGCAGAATTACTTTACACCTTGTTTTAAATCGTGGTAAAAATCGACACCATATCATTGAAGCATCTTTTAAGGCTCTCGCGGTTGCTCTTCGTCGTGCTTTATCAAAAAATGAGAAACTTAAAATTCCCTCTACAAAAGGTGTGATTTAGAATGAGTAAATTGACCATTTTTATCTCTCTTATTTTTATTTTTAATCTGGCAATCTATCTTTTTACGGGATATGATTTAGATTTAAAAAATATAACAGTTGAGCAAAAGAATCCTCAAATTATTTTGAGAGATTTTAAACTTTTAGAAATTGATAAAAATGGTGCAGTTAAAACAACTCTTTCAGGAACTAGAGGTTTGAGTTATAAAGATGGAGTTTATAAAATAAAATCTATAACTCTTCTTTCTGTGAATTTTGCAACAGTTGAAACAGTCTCTGGAGACTATGCTTTTTACAGAGACAAGAGTCTTGATATTTCTGGAAATGTAAAATACAGCAGGTCTGATGGTTCTGAACTTGAGACAAACCGTCTCTCTTATCATGTAAAAGATAATATGTTTCATATTCCAAACGATTTTATTTTTAAGATGAGTAATACAATTGTTCGTGGAAATAGCCTCTATATTATGCGGAACACAGGAATTATAAATGCTGAAAATATACAGGCTACTTTAACACGGTAAAGGTTTTAAATGTTAAAAATATATACTATTTTGCTCTTTGGGTTTCTCTCCCTCCTTTTTGGTTCAAGCGAGGAAGTCCGAATCGAAGCAAATATATTTGAAGTTAATGAGAAAGACAAGATTTCAATTTTTAGCGGTGAAGTAAAAATTAGAAAGGGTCGAGATGAGTTGAACTCTTCTGTTCTAAAAATATATTTTGATGAAGAGAACCAGCCAGAAAGATACGAAATCTTGAACAGTGTATCTTTTAAAATTCATCTCAAAGAGAACTCCACATATTTAGGAAAAGCAGAAAAAGTAAATCTTTTTCCAAAAACAGATAAATATATCTTTTCAAAAGATGTTGAAATATATGAAATTGAAACTGGTCGAAAAATAGAGGGGGATAATGTCTCTCTTGATGGAGAATCTGGTAGTGCTAGAATTGTTGGTGGAAGCAAAAAACCCGTTGTTATGAGTTTTAAAGTCGAAGGAAAAGAGGAGTAAAAAACTCTACACTAAATTTTTCAGATAGGTTTTATCAAAAAATTGCATATGTGATAAACTTTGAGAAAAATTTTAGGAGTAGTATATTTGAAAAAAATAGTTTTATTTGTTCTATTTTCGATAACTCTTTGGAGTGCAGACTCTACAATTGAAGTGATAAAAAAGGTGAATCAACTTACACCTATTGTTGTTGAAGATGCAACTGAAAATCCAGAAATTCAATATTTATCAGAAAAATTCCACCGAGTTTTAGTAAATGATTTAAAAGTTTTAACACTTTTTGATGTCAAAGAGAACAGAGAAAAAACCTCTATTCAAAGTAATAGCCCCGAGTTTAAAAATAGAGAAATATTATATGTTGTGAAATATAAACTCTCGCTTGATGAACTTAAAAGAGTTGTAGGAGAAATTAAACTTGTTCATTCAGGTTTAAAAAAAGAGCTTTTTCATAAAAAATACACAATTGGAAAAGAGGAACTCTACCCTTTTTTAGCACACAAAATAACTTCAAATTTGAACGAACATTTTAAAATGCCAAAAATTGATTGGCTTACAAAATATGTCGTTTTTTCAAGATACACAAAACCGAAACACAGTGAAATTGTTATCGGTGATTACACCCTAACTTATATGAAAACTGTTGTAAAAAATGGTCTAAACCTATTTCCAAAGTGGGCAGACAGCGAACAGAATGAGTTCTATTTTACAAATTACAACAACAGTGTTCCAACTCTCTACAAAATGAATTACAAAACTGGTGAAGTTAAAAAGATTCTTTCAAGCGAAGGAATGCTTGTTTGCTCTGATGTATCAAAAGATGGGAAAAAACTCCTCCTAACTCTAGCAAAAAATGGACAACCAGATATTTATCTCCACAATTTAGAGACTGGCGAACAGAATGCACTAACAAATTACAGCGGAATCGATGTTTCAGCAAATTTTATTGAAGATGAAAATCGTTTCACTTTTGTTTCTGATCGACTTGGATACCCAAATATTTTTGCACAACATATCGATGATTTTAATGGAACAACAACGGAACAGCTTGTCTATTATGGAAAAAACAATAACTCCTGCACATCACATGAAAAATATATTGTTTATAGTAGTCGAGAGAGTCATGATGCTTTTGAAAAAAATACTTTTAATTTGCATCTAATTTCAACAGACACAAATTTTGTTCGACGACTCACAGCGACTGGCATGAATCAGTTTCCAAAATTCTCTCCTGATGGTGGTTCAATCCTCTTTATTAAAGAGTTCCAAAATCAGAGTTCTCTCGGAATTATTAGACTTGAATATAATGAAAACTTTCTTTTTCCTCTAAGTATTGGCAAAATACAAAGTATTGATTGGTAAGGAGATTTTATGTTTTATTCTTTTTTAATTTCTATATTTCTTCTTTTTGCAGGTTGTGGTGATGATGCTATTCCAAATCCAGCAGTTTCTGAAAACAATGAGACTGAAGAGGATTTTATAATCGGCGATGAAAATGAGACTCTGGAAACAGATGTTTTAAATGATGACCTCATCGCAGAAGCAATGGATATGGAGACAAATACAACGGAAGAGAATCCCGCTTTACAACTTGTCGATGACACTACCGAAGGAGTAAATACAATTTTTGAAAGCCTCTTTTTCAATTTTGATAGTTTCCAACTTTCTGAAGAGATGATGACTCTTTTGAAAAAGAATATTGAAATAATGGAGAAAGAGCGACTTCAGAAAAAAGGGATTATTATCGAGGGAAATTGCGATGAGTGGGGAACGGATGAGTATAATTATGCACTTGGTTTAAAACGGGCAAAAGTTATACAAGAAGTTCTCATAATCGAAGGAATTCCAAAAGATAGAATTAGAATAGTTAGTTACGGAGAAAGTAACCCTATGTGTCTCGAAGATAATAGTGAATGTCGCTCAAAAAATCGTCGAGTAGATTTTAAATTGGAGGATAAATATGAAAAAGATTAGTTTATCAATTGCTCTTTCAGCTTCTCTTTTTGGTGAAGTTTCGGTTTTTGGTGCTGGTGATTTGGATTCAAAAAATCCTTATGGGTTGAGCAAAACAGAGAAGAAAATTGTTGAAAATCGCGATGCAATTGAGAGTTTAGAGAAAAAAGATAGAAAGCTAGATTCCGATATTGATTCTCTTGAAGGAAACATAAAAGCTCTACAATCACTTATAAATTCAGTCGGAAAACAGAACAATGAACACCGAACTAAAATTGATAAGTTGATGGAAGATTTGCGAGAAAATCATCTTATCACCGAAATAAAATACAAAGAGATTGCTGAAAATATAAACTCGACTAAAAACAAAGTTAAGCAGAGTGAAGTTGAGACAAAAAAGAGTCTGAATGTAAAAATCGAGGAGAGTTTTGCTCATGTCAATTCTGTTTTAGAGAAGCAAGAAAAGAGAATTGAGACGATTGATAAAAGTATTGAAAAAGATTTTCGAGAAATTCAGAAAAAACTGAAAACAATCCAGAAAAATTTAGAGAAAATTTCAAGTGAATATGTTTCTCAAAAACAGCTCGATTTTCTTGTCAATGAATTCAATACTTTCAAAAAGACTGTAATTGGCGAATTTGAAAATTTGGCAAAAACCCGAGACAATTATTACGATTTTTCAAAACATGACAATCCAGATATTTTTGATGAAGCGGAACGAATTTTCAATTTGGGTCAATACAAAGAGGCGATTCGATATTTCAAGCACCTCATCAGCAATCACTACAGACCTGCAACAGACAACTTTTTTATTGGACAAAGTTATTATTATTTGGGTGAATATGAACTCGCAATAACCCATTTTAAAGAGAGTGTTTCAATTTATGACAAAAGCAGTTTTATGCCGACTCTACTTTTGCATTCAGCAAAATCCCTCGAAAATCTTGGACGAAAAGATGAAGCAAAAACTTTTTACACAATTTTAAAAACTCAATATTCGGATTCTCCTGAAAGTGCAAAAGTTCCATAATGTTGAAATTGGAGGGGCGACTCTCCATGATGTTGAGCAGATAGAGAAACTTCTTGAAAAGGAAGTTGAAAAAGGTGTAATCCTCTATCGTTCCACTGATGAAATTGCTCAAAATATCCGTTCATATATCATCGCAAAAATTGGGAACGAGATTGTCGGAGTTGTGAGTCTCTACATATATTCAAAGGAACTTTCTGAATTTCGTTCGCTTTTTGTCTCTGAAAATATTCGGAAAAGTGGAGTCGGTCGGAAATTGATTCAGCACGGAATTGAAATTGGAAAAAATTTGGGCTTAAAAGAGTTTCTTGTTCTCACATATAAAAAAGATTTTTTCTTAAAACTCGGTTTTTATGAAATTGAAAAGAGTGAAATTCCAAACGGAAAAATTTGGGCAGATTGTGTTAAGTGTCAATATTTTCCTGTTTGCGATGAGGTCGCACTTCTTTTTAAAGCTTAAATTTGTCGGGATAATCCGACAATTCTAATTTTCAGAACTTTTATTAGATTCGTTTGAATCCTCTTTCACATCAGTACTTTTGCTTTTTGAACCAGAAGCAGATGAAGTTGAAAACTTTGGTAACTCAATTGCAAAAATTTTTGAATTGTTTATATCTTTTGTTGAAACAATTATTCCATCATTTGCTTTTGAGACATAGGCACGAAAATTTTCCAAATCTCGCCAAATAACATCAAATCTAACTAAATGCAATTTATCTTGAATAACAGGTAGAACAAAAGTTTCTGGAGATTCTGCACGAACAAGAATGTGAATTTCAGGCTCTAAATACCATTTTACATAAGCTTTATAAGAGTTGTAGAGTGAATTTTTAGTTCGCATGTGAAGAACCATATTTTCGGAATTTCGTTTCTCAATTGAAAACTCTTCAGAACCAAAAAGGTCTTTTCGTAGCAAAGAGATTAGGAGTTCTTTTTGCTCAAATCGTTTATCTCTCTCTTTGAGAAGAGAGTTGGAAAACCGAAGTTCTCCAGTTATTGAATACAGAAAAGTTATCAAAATTCCAAAAAGGAAAATTGCAAGAACTAATTCTATAAGAGTAAGAGCTTTTCTACTTTTTGTAAGGAACAATTTCGTAGCTTTTTTGAGCTAAAACATAATGAATTCCACCAGCAAGATTGATAGGCTTGTATCCACTCTGTGCAAGATAATTTGCAATTTGTCCTGTTCGGCTACCAGTTCGGCAGATAAGCATAAATTCATTATCTTTTCCCTTACCAATAATTCCGTGAAGTTCAGCTAAAAAACTCTCGATATTGTAATTTCCCATTTCATCAAAAAATGTAATTGTATGGCTTTTTTCTAGAATTCCTGTTTGAATCCACTCTTGTTCTGTTCTGATGTCGATAATTGGTAATTTTCGTTTCTCTCTAAAGAGGTCTTTTGTAGGGTAAGCATTCATGTTATTGTATATATCCTTTATTTGGTAAATATTTTACTGGTTGAATTCCAACTTTTTTTGTGGCATAGTTCATTCCGCCAACAAGATTGACAACGTTGTAGCCGTTTTGTCCAAGAAATCTTGAGACAGTCTTTGTTCGACTTCCACTTCTGCAAATGAGGGCAAACTTTTCACCTTTTTCGACAACACTATTTAGCTGTCTTAAAAAAAGCCTGACATTGTAACTCCCATCATCATAAAAAAATGTGATTGGATAAACACCAGAAAGAACTCCGCTCTGTCTCCATTCGCTTTCTGTTCTAATATCAATGATTTTGATACCTGAATTGATAAGCTCTCGTGTCGGATAGCTCTGTTCTACTCCACTAAAAAGAGAGCTTGAAAACAGAAAAGAGAAGATCGTCGTAAAAAGAAATCTATTCAAATATAACTCCTAATATTTTGGAATTTAATATTCTACAAAATTTGTTTGAAAAAATCTACTATTTTGCTTTCATCACTCAAAATTCGTTCAAATTCTAACTTATTTTTCAAAAAAGTTTCAATTTTTTCTTGTGAAAAGCTGTTTAAAACTGGAATTCCATACTTTTCTAAGATTTTTCTACTATTAGAATCTCGATCATCTCTCTCAAAAAATATGGGATTTCCACCACTTGCCAAAACATTTAAAGCTGTTTGAGTTGATGAGGTAACAACATTTTTACTTTTTTGTATCACCTCATCGTAATCTTCAGTTTCCCAAACTTTCTCAAAAACTTTCTCTAAATCATCTTCATAACCTAAAAAGAAGTAGAAACCTAAAATAATTTGCCACCTGCTCTTTTCTTGAAAATATTTCAAAATATCCTTGTCATAATCGTCATCGCCGAAGAAAAAAGTCGTCTCAATACTCTTTTGGAAATCTCCAAAAAACTTTTTTGAAACTGGATTTGCATTGAGAACCAAATCAGAATTTTCTAAATATGGTGAAATTACATATTCGCCTTTTTTTGGTTTATATTCTGGATCATCTGTAACTCGAATAAATTTTGAGAAAAAATCTATCATTCCCTCAAGTTCGCCCTCATTCTCTTCAGTTGAATCGTAAATTAGAATATCTCCATACTCTGCAACATTCGGAATATTCCGAAAAACATCGATTCCAACCGCTCCATCAATTCCAAAATTGCGACTTCCCGATGCAATCCTATAATCGCTTGTTAAAAGTGTGATTTTGTACTCACTCAAAGCTTCTATAATTGCAACTGCTTTTCTAAATCTGTTCAATCCAAATCGGTGTCCTGTATGAACATAGTAATAAATATTTGCCAATACTATTCCTTTTTTTTCTAATTTTTCAATTCTATCACACAACTTCTATGTGCTATAATTCAGATACCTACATTGCAAAACTTTAAAGGAGATTTTCGTGGCTGAAGAGACAGAAAACACGGAAGAAGAGAAAAAAGAGGAGAAGAAGAGTAATCCAATGATGATCATCATCGGTGGAGTTCTTGTTCTTTTACTTGTTATCGGTGGAGTTCTTGCTTTTTTACTGTCTGGCGGTGAAGAAGAGGAAATGGCTAAAAATGGTCCAACTGCATCAGCGGGAGCCAATGGTGGTGAAGCTGAAGAGAGACCCTCGACTTTTAACAGTCCTCGACGAAAAAGTAGTTTAGAAGTTGGTCCAATGTATGAGATGGATCAGTTTATTGTAAATCTTATGAGTGATGGCGGTCGAAGATACTTAAAAATCAAAGTAAATCTTGAGCTTGAAGACGAATCTATGGTTGAAGAAATCACTTCTAAATTGCCTGTTTTAAGAGATACAATTATTAGAATTGCAAGTTCAAAAAGTCTTGAAGAAATCTCTACTCAAAAGGGTAAAGATGGTCTCAAAGATCAAATCGTAAATGAGATTAATGCAAATATGAAAGATGGTAAAATCAATAACATCTACTTCACAGATTTTGTAGTTCAGTAAAAGAATCTCCGAGACTCTCTCGGAGATGTTTCCATTATGAAAAAAACTCTATTTTTCATCTCATCATCTCTTTTAATTCTCTTTTTTTATATAAAATTTAAAAACGACATTCCTGATAATATTCCTCAAAGAGAAAATTTAACACTAAAAAAAGTGGAAAACATACAAAAACCAAATATAATAGAAAAAAATAAAATAGAATTATTAAAAATAGACAATAAAAAAATTAAACGAGGTAGGGATTTATCCCGAAATAGTATAACAAATAAGCAAAAACAGAGAGCCTATAATTCGAGATATTTTAAAAAGAAAATGGCTATTTCAAACATGATTGATAAAATTGAAAAGGAAAAATATCATGAAAAATAAATTACTAATTTTTATATTACTACCAATTTTTCTTTGGAGTTTAGATTCCCCTCCAGGTGTGCCTAGTTTAAATACAGACACAACAGAAGAAGATAATACAAGTTTAGAAAATAATCTTGATGAAAATACATCACTCCCACCAGAAACACCAGATGTTGAAAGTGAAAATGAGATCAATTTTCCACCAACATTTATAAATATTCCAGAAGATGAAATAAATATTCCGCCAGAAATTCCAAATGTGGAAAGTGAGACAAACACAACAGTTCCGCCAGAAATTCCAAATGTGGAAAGTGAGACAAACACAACAGTTCCGCCAGAAATTCCAAATGTGGAAAGTGAGACAAACACAACAGTTCCGCCAGAAATTCCAAATGTGGAAAGTGAGACAAACACAACAGTTCCGCCAACTCTTCCAAATGTGGAAAGTGAGACAAACACAACAGTTCCTCCAACTCTTCCAAATGTAGAAATTGAGACAAACACAACAGTTCCTCCAACTCTTCCAAATGTAGAAATTGAGACAAACACAACAGTTCCTCCTACCCGTCCAGATGTCGAGACAAATCTAACGATTGAATTTCCAAACGACCTCATCGATATTGAGATAAATGGAACAATTGTTTTTCCGTTTATTCGTCCAGACACAAATACAAGTGATTTAAACATTTCATACATTTCTGGGAAAATTGTTCCGCCAAAAAACGGGGAAATAGAGATTATTTTTTCGCCTCTTTCTGGTGAAACTCCGATTAAAGCAGATGTTCGAGATAGTTGGTGGGTTGCAAAAGTGCCAGAAGAAGAAAAAAGATACCTTGTTTCTGTGCGATATTTTGAAGATGAAATTGAGACAATTTTTTATCTTGATTGGGAAACTTTTTCTTTAAATCAAAAGGACTCCTCTATTTTTATACAAGAGTCTGAAAACGATATGTCAATTCCTAAAGATACAACTCTTTTTGTCTCAAAAAAACTAGATTATGACTCAAACAGAACGGTTTATTTATCTGAAGAAATTGAGAATTTAACAAAATTTAGTGGAGATATAAATGGTTCAACAAGCGGAATTCTTCTTGAAGCTACTGATATAAAAACAGGAAAACTTTTCACTTTTGAAGAGGCAATATCTGAAGAGAAATTTGGATTCCGAGTTCCAAAAGATGGAAATTATACAGTTGGAATTGTTACAGAATTTGAAAAACTCTATCTTTTTGTTGATGAAAATTCAAGTCGTCTCTATTCTGAAACCGAAATTCAATTTGATGGCGATATTCCAATTTTGCCAAAATATTTTGATAGCAATTTTGAACAAAATTTAAGTTTGGATTTGAATGAATATATAGCTTCTCAATATTATGTTTCAGGACAAATTATCTCTGATAAAAATGTAACGATGTCCATATATTCATCAAAAGGCTCTTTTTTAAAAGAGGTGAAATTGTATGGAAGCAGTGAATTTGAGACAAAAATTGGTAGAGATTTACTTGGACAAGAGCTATTTTTTATATTTAATGATGGAGTTTCAAACTACTGTTTTGATTCAAGTGAAAATATTCTGAAAGTTTTAAGAGATGATGATTGGGTTGGAAAAATTCCTGATCCAGAAAAATTTCCACCAATTGAAATTACCTCAAATATGACTAAGAATTTATATTTTAATTTAAACAATATTCTTGTTTTTAGAGTTTCTGGAGAGGTTTTTATTCCAACTTCACTTTCTGATAAATCTGTAACTCTTAAATTTATAACTGAAAATGGTGAGATTTTTCAATCTGTTGTCTCAAACAGTTTTTATGAAATAGAATTTGATGATTTTGTAACAATTTCTGAACACTGGATTGAGACAGATGGAATGCGATTTTCTCTCTCTGATATAACAAATAAAAATTCACTTCAATACGATGAGGTCGGCGAAACTTTTCAAATCTCTGAAGATTTGACAATAGACATAAACCTAGAATATATTTTTGGAAATAGAAATACGGTTTCGGGAGTGGTCTCTTTACCAATTGAAGTTGAAAAAGCTTCAATATTCTTTTTAGATTCCGAAACCAGCAAAACTTTAGGGTTTTTTGAAACAAATTCATCACACTCATATTCAGTTCCGCTAAAACTTTTTGAGAGTTATGAACACGAAATCATCATTAAAACTGAATTATTAATTGATGGAGAATTATCAAATTACTACTTAAAAGATGGTGGTCTTGTCTCAGAAGAGGATGTTTCTTGGACATCTCTTGGAGGTGATTGGATACTTGAGAAAAATTCGACTGGATTTTTTAAACTTTCAGATTCTTATCTAAATACACAAATTGATTTAGACTTTTTAACGGCAGTCGCAGATTTGTTGAGCGAAAAAGTTTCATTTTCTGGAAACATAATTTCAAGCGGTGATTATCCAATATCCATTGAATTTTTCAAAAAAGGGATCGATCAAGCGATCAAAAGAATCAGTTTTGAAAAACCAGAAGAGACTCAAAGTTTTGAAACAAGCACAATTGGTTTTGAAGAGTACTCAATCGTGATTTTAGAGGAAAGAGATAGTGGAATTTTAAGATGGACTTATAATCCAAAAGGTTCAGGCTTAAAGTTTTCAAATGATTTTGACTATTTTACAACTTCGGAAGATTCAAACTCATTTACAATGGAAATCACTCCAACAATTGAAAATGCGACAAAAATCTATGGAATTCTCTCAAATTTAGGATCTTTTAATTTAAAAATTGTGGCAGTCTCTTTAAGCGGAGAAACAGTTGGCGAAACAGTCCCTGATGAAAACGGAAATTATGAAATTTTACTATTTGGTGCAGATGTTGGCGATGAGGTAATTTTAAAAATTGTAGATACTGAGAGTGGTCAGAGTTGGTTTAGCGGAAGCAATCCTGCAATTGTTGGAACTGAAAATATCGAAATTGAAACGACAAATTGGGAAGATATTGGAATTAATACAATAATTTTAAAAGAGAGTAACAAGCAGGACTTTTCTAGTTGGAGCGAACTTGTCGAAGCTTTTGAAAGCAGTAGAACTGAAATAGTTGGAACAGTTTTAAATGGAGAAATTGAACGAATATTTGCAATAAATTTAGAAAATGGCGGACTCTTTTCAACTGAAGTTTTGAATTCATTTTTCTCAATTTTTCCAGAAAGTTCGGGAAGTTTTTCAATTTTCTTTACAAAAGATTCTGAAACATATTTTTACAATCCTGAAACAGGAATATTTTTCTTAGCCTCAACTGTAAATTGGAAAGAGCAAAACGGAAAACCTATTCCAGATTCTGAAAAAGTTGGAATTATAGAAGTTGAAAATGGATACAAAGAGAATTTAGAGATTGATGTTTCCAGAATTTCAAACTCAATTTCTGAAATAAGCGGAACTCTAATTTTAAAAAGAGATGACATTTTGACATCAGAAAAAGAGCTTGAGATTTTTCTACTTTCAGAAAACAGTGAAATTTTAGGTGAGATGAAAATAGAAGAAGATCCGACACCTGTTGATGAAGACTCAATTTCTTACAATTTTACTGGACTCTCAAATATAGATTCTGGAGAATTCTGGAATTTCAGTTTCAAGCTTTCAGAAAATGGAGAAACAAAAATTTCAAAAACCGAAACTGTAAAAGTAACATCACTTGAAAATATAGAGATAGATTTAAGCAGTTGGGGAGATGATTGGAAAAGGGTTTCTGGAAAAATTGTTTCACCACTCGATTTTAACTCGTCAAAAGATGAAAATAGCATTTTAGTAACTCTTTTTGATGCTGAAAATGGAGAATATTTCTCTTCGGTTGAAATTGCAGAAGATGGGAATTTCTCAATTCCAATTTTTGACGGAGGAAACTTTATTTTTAAAGTCTCTTTTTTGGGTGAAATAGATCGAGAATTCTATTTAGATTTTGAAAACCCAAACAGTAGAATTTTTAATACTCTTCGTGTGGATGAGGTCTATTTCCGAGAAATTGGCGAAAGTATGATTGCTGATGTTGGTTTTACATCTTTTTCTGAAAATGAGAGTTTAGAAATAATAGTTATTGATAAATTAGGTTGGGAAGTTTCTGGGGAAGTTGTTTTGCCAATTGAGACAGAAGGGTTTATAAATTTCAAGAATTACTCAAACGGAATAGAGTATTGGGCAAATTTAGAAGCTGGTTATTTCAATATTTCAAATGTAAAAGAGGGTAACTATTCTGTTTCTATTGAATTTTTTGAAGAGGAGAAAAAACATATATTTTTCATGACCTCATCGCTACCAATTTCAAGCAGAGAGATTTATTGGAGTTTTGACGGCGAAAGATATAAACCTGAAGGAGTTGAAAGATTTGAAATTGCAGAAAACAAGTATTTCAATTTTGATCTTTCTGAAGCTTTGGAAAATGAGATAAGTTTCAGAATTCGTGGTGAAATAGCTGATGCAAATTTTACATATGGTGAAATCTTTGTTCCAAATACCTCTATAAATTACCGTTTTACAGATTTTAATTTGGAAATTCCTCCGCGAGATGACTATTTCTTACTTTTAAATATAAATGATCGGGAATACTTTTATAACAATTCAGAAATTTTAGATAGTGATGTTGAGTGGTTCGCACTTGATTCAAACGGTTCAAATATTTGTCCAGTCGATGGAACTTGGAATTGTGATTGGGAAAATTCCCAAAATTGGATTTGGTATCCAGAAGTCTCCTCTTTTTCGATTTCAGCCGATACAAATTTATCTCTGCAAAAACCTGTTGAAAGTAGAATTTCTGCTCAAATAGAACTTGGAAATGATTTTGCAAATGAGAGCGGAACAATTTCGCTGTATAAATGGAATGGTGGAGTTTCAGAAAGTTATGATTTTACAACTCTTGAAAATGGTGTTTTGCCAATTTCATTTTTTAGTAGTGGTGGAATTGATTGGCGGTTTGAGATTTCAAATTCACTTTTCCACTTTGCAATTACTGAAGATTCTCTAATTCGCAATGAAAACTCTTGGAATGGTCTGAACCCAAAAAGTGAAACTCTTCATGATTTTTCAACCGACTTAGATTTTGGAACAATCGCACTGCCAAAACAGAATAGTGTGAAGTTTTCAATTTTAAATCTTGATGAAAAAGAGCGAATTTCAATCCGACTCAAAGATGAAGAGGGAAATTCATATGATGAATTGAATTCAAAAATGGTTTGGAGCAGTGAAGTTTTTTCAGATTCTGTGGATTTTCTTGTTCCAAATGGAAAATATAAAATCTCTCTTTATCCAGAAAATCACGATTCTGGTTTTGTTACAGAAATTATAGAAAATAATATTTCAAATTTTGGTTGGGAAAACGATCCAATTTTTGTTGAAATTACAAGCGAAACAGAGTTTATTTTAGAGTTAGAATCAAATGCGGATTTAAAGACTCTTTCAGGAACTGTTGAACTTTTTGACGGAAATTTTGAGAGTGGTTGGATTGAAGTTTGGAACGAGAATACAAGAAAAGGTGGAGTTGTTTCAGAAAATGGGGACTTCCAAATTTCTGGGCTAAAACCCTCTAGTGATTACCAAATATCTTTTACATCTTGGGAGTTTGAGGGATACACAACAAGTGAAAATTTAGGGGCTTGGATTGTTGGAGATTATCAAAATTTCAATTTTTCAAACGGTTTAAATACTTGGAGGATTTACGGTTCAATTTCTGGAGTTGATGAGAATATTTCTGGTGGATATGCAATTCTTTCACACTTTGAAGAGATAAGTGAAGAGTGGGTTGTTGTTTCAAAAAGAGAGACAAATGGAGATTTTGAATTTCAAAAAGTTCCAGAAATTACAGAGGCAACAGAAAAATATATTGTGATGTATGGAACAGAGATTGAGAATGAGAGTGGCGGAAAAAGTTTTAAAATTTATAATGCAACAACGGTAGATGAAGAGATTATTGAAAATATTGGTGAAAGAAACGAGACAATTTCAATAGAATTTTCAATTTCAGGAGAGTAAATGATAATAATTGGTTCAAAAGAGTTAGAGAGTGAAAAATTCCATTTTGTAAAAAATATCGATGAGGTCGGAAAAACTCCGCCAAATTCCACAATTCTGATAGATTTCAATATGAAAATTATCAAATTTGCAAGAGAAAATTCTGTTTCAATTGCTGTGAGAGTTTTAAATACAAGCGAAGCAATTCTTTCGGAAAATCTAGGAGTTCAATTTATAGTTTCAAATTTTCAATTGGCAGGAGAAATTCAGGAAATTGCTGACAAATATATTTATGATGCAAAAATATTGACACCAATTAGAAATTTTGGCGAATTAGAGCAAATAGCAAAAAGGGGAATCGATGGTGCAATCTTCCTCTAAATTTGTAGTAATTGGACTTTCTGGTGGCATTGATTCCTCTTACTCTGCTTATCTTTTAAAAAAAGAGGGGTATCGAGTCGAGGGTGTCTATTTTCGTGTGCATGATTTGGAAGATGATTTCCAGAAAAATTTGGAAAGAGTCAAAAAAGTAGCAACATTTTTAGATATAAAACTCCACATTTTAGATTTTCGTGAAAAATTTCGTGAAACAGTTTTTGATCCTTTTATCAAAAGTTATATAGATGGTGAAACTCCAAATCCATGTATAAATTGTAATCGGGAAATTAAATTTGGTGAAATGTTCGACTTTGCACAAAGTATCGGAGCTGACCTCATCGCTACTGGACACTATTTAAAACATGACGGAAAATTTATTTACGAAGCATTAGATGATAATAAAGATCAGAGCTATTTTCTTTTTGATATTGACAAATCCCTACTTTTAAAATTGATTTTTCCACTTTCAAATCTCAAAAAAAGTGAAGTAAAAGAGTCTGCAAAAAAGATTCCTGAACTTTATGAAATTGCCACTGCGGTAGAGAGTCGAGAAATCTGTTTTGTTGAAAACACATATTTGGAAATTTTAGAAGAGAAAAATAGAATTGATTTAGAGGGAGATGTTTTAAATTCAAGTGGTGAAATTATCGGAAAACATCGCGGATATATGCACTATACAATTGGAAAACGACGAGGCTTCACTCTTAAAGTAGCACATGAACCACACTATGTTTTGAAAATAATTCCTGAAAAAAATCACATTATTGTTGGAAAACGAGAAGAGTTAGCAGAAACAAAAGTTTCACTCAAAAATTTAAATATGTCCATCCCTAATACTGATTTTGAAGCAACTGTAAAATTGCGATTCCGCTCAAAACCGTTGCCTTGTCAAGTTCAGATTTCCAATGGAAAAGCAGAAGTTCAGCTTTTTGAACCAGTTTTTGGATTGGCAAAAGGTCAAGCAGGAGTTTTTTATCGAGATGGAAAACTTCTTGGCGGTGGCTGGATAGAATAGAGATCTATTTAAAAAATAATTTGCAAAGCGATGATTTTTATCACTTTGCTATTTTTAGCAATTGTTCCAAATTCAGAAATTTAAACAGGTCAAGAATTCACACAAATTATAGAAACCTCTGATTTTCTCATTGACATTCTGAAATTCCAAACTTTTAAATAAGTTGTTTTAAAGAATTGTTTGGAGTTTCCATTTGAGTTGGTTGTAAGTATTTTTCATTTCAAGACAAAACTCTTTTCCCGATGAGGTCGGTCGCCAAATTCCATTTTCATCTCGAAATTGAAAACCTTTTTTCTCTAAAACCAAGTTCATTTCTGCTCCAGAAACTCCAATCAAAATTCCGAGTTCAGTCGGCAAAAAATATGATTTTGAAAAGTCGATTTCTAAAAGTTTTGTTGGTGATTTCTCTTTCAAAATTCTTTCCAAAATCAAAAGCCGAAAAGGTTTCTCTTTTTCAACTAAATCAACAATTTTCAAAGCTGTTTCTGTTTCCGAAAGCATTTCAGAAAGTGAAAAACTTTCAATTTCTAAAACTTCATTTTGCAAAGAGTAAGAACCAGTTTGTAAAATTTCCTCAATCACTTCATCACACCAAACAGCAAAATGTGGATCAAGCCAACGAGCAAAAGCAATTATTAGCTTTTTATGAATCCAAGTTCCTTGTTCTTGAGCATTTCCACCCTGCTTAACTACCACCAATTTATCGTTAGGATTTTCGTTATGTGAATTCCCATAACGATTAATTGCCTTCATGTAAGATTTTGTATCTTTGAGTCGTAACCAATCAGCAGGTAATTTATTGAAATATTTGGCAATTTGAGTTGCATTAATATAGAGAGAACTTGAATTTTCAAAAATGACTTCTATCTCTTCGTAGTTTTTTGATATAATTTGCATTGCAAAATCCTAATATTTTGTATTGTCCAAGCTAAATTTGAATTAAGAAGCTATTTAGTTTTGGACTAGCAGAATTGTATCACAACTTCTATTTTTTGTATTGATTATTTAATTCAAGGATTTTTTCTACTGAATTTCGATATTCGTCACAATTTCTTCTTTCTTTTAAAACTTCAAAGAAATTGTTTGTCCAAGTCGGAAATTTATTTTCTTTTTTCCAAGTCGAAACAGTATTTTGAGAAACTCCAATTATTTCAGCTAGTTTTTTTTGATTTACTCCCAAGTCTTCACAAATTTGTTCAATTGGATTTTCTTTCTCCAAAATTCAAAAACCCTCCATGCACTTTTTGAAATTTTATCACTTTGTTGTTTTCTGAATTAAGTTTTTAAAATTTATTTTATGATAGGATTCCGTCCCACAAAAAAATATCCGTATAATTAAATACAATAAATAACTTCACATGCCCTTATGCTATAACTTTAAATTAATTATTTCTTAAATATTTTTATTAGTCTCATAATTATATTTTATTTTAATGGGGGATATAATTACGGCAAATTTTTATACAAAGGTTTTGAAATGAAAAAATTCATTTTAGTGTTCTCTCTCTTTTTCGGGAGCAGTCTTCTTTCAGCAAACTCATTAGCAGTTTCTGATCAACAGTTCCTTTTTGGAAAAACTCAAAATGTTGAAGCTCAACTTGTTTCTAATGACGAAATGGCTACAAACAGAGGGTCAGGTGGGGCTGGATAGGTTCTATAACTTCGGTGGCAATACATGTTGGAATAAAAGTAGCAACTGGAAAAGCCAATGAAATTACTTTTAAAAGTGTTGCAATTAATGCTGTTGCAGGCTTTATTAATCCAATTGGAGATGTACCTATTGGAAATCTAGGAACATTGACAGCTAAAGAAATTGGCAAACAAGTAATAAGTAGCAAGTTTGAAAATTTAGGTGCTTATGGAGCTCAAACACTATCTTCTGCAATTATTGAAAGTCAAATATCTAAACAACTTAGTAAGAGATGATAATAAAATACTTAATATTTCCATTTGCATTCGTATTTTTTTTTTCTTGTAGTGAAAAAAATAAAATTACCCAAATAGCTCAAACAGACAACTTCAGTATTATAGGAATTTATGATGTTGATGTTGAAAACAAAGATATCATAAATAATATTTTATACTCCACACTTTTTTCTACTGAAATTGCACTAATAATGTATAATCCTCTATGGCTTATTCCTAGTGCAATTAGCTTATATTATTTAAAAAACAACTTTTTAGAATTACACTCTCTATCTTTAGAAGACTTAGAAAATATGGAAAATAAATTCAATAAAGAAAAACTTCTTTTTATAAATTCAAGTTTGATAAAACTTGACAAAAGATACAAAGACACTAGAAAACTTAAATATAAAAAGTTATCTTTTAAAAAAATAATATTAGAAAATAATTTAGATTATGGAATAGTTGCTTTAATTGATACAAACTCAACTTCGT